>PFGG01000049.1 GCA_002783405.1 bacterium (Candidatus Blackallbacteria) CG13_big_fil_rev_8_21_14_2_50_49_14
ATTTTTGCTTTTTCAAGCAAGCCCTCAATGTCCATCTAACACGCCAAAACGCAACTTATCCTGTTTCCGTATAACTCCACAAATCGGAGAATTATACTTCTGAATGGACGTTTCATCTGTAAATCTTCTTCCGTATAACTCCACCCCAGGAAGAATTATCCATCCCAGTATCTTGCCCCTGAAGAATTATTCGCTTTCTGTATAACTCCACATTTCGGAGAATTATTCAGTTCTCGAATAACACCATTATATTTTCTATCCCTTATGATATCTGCAATTATATTTTCAATCAAGCATGAGATAAATAAGACAATATTATGTCAATCGTCAAAAAATAAGGCCATATCACAATGATTTGTTATATTGTAAAAATTTTGTAATAATTAGAATAAAAAATTCACCCACTTCTATCTGGTGGGTGAATCAAAAGAAAATACTTGAGTGGGAAAAAGCCTTTATCGGCCCGTCTACCAAACCATGCCCGTCAGCTCCTCAGCTTTCTGCCAGAGTTTTTTCGCCATTTCTTTGTCTTGGGCCTGGGGGGCAAGCTTGGCCAAACGGGGATAACCCCATACCTCGGCCAAACCATCGGGGCCAATATATTCACCCCCAGACAGTTTCTCTACCGCCGCATAAAGCGTAGGCAAAGCGCCTTGGGCCGTGGGCATGGCAAACCATTTGCTCAAAACCTCCATGGCACTTTCATGGCGCATCAGCTCGGTTTGGGTCCAACCTGGATGCGAAGCCAGCGAAAGCACCTGGCTGCCTTTTGCCTTAAGGCGGCGATCCAGCTCCAAAGCAAACATCAGACAGGCCAGTTTGCTTTGGGCATATTCACGCATGCGTTGATAGGGCTTTTCGCCTTTGAAACTTTCAAGGTCAATCCGGCCCCGGCGATGGGCCATGCTGCTGAGTTGAATCGCACGCGCGCCGGGTGTCTTTTCAAGCAGGGGCATCAGCAAGCCTGTTAAAAGATAATGCCCTAAAAAATTCACGCCAATTTGCAGCTCAAAACCTTCTTGGGTTTTAGATTCGGGCGGAAACATCACCCCGGCATTGTTAATCAACCAATCCAAACGGGGGTACTGGGCCTGAATTTCAGAGGCAAACTGACGCACCGATTCAAGGCTTGCCAAATCCAATAAATGCAAAGCCAAACTGCCCTTGGCTTTGGGGTCGCGAAGCAGGGCCATGGCGGCCTCCCCCCGTTCGCGGCTGCGACAGGCCAGAATCACTTCGGCCCCCTTTTGATACAGCCCCCGCGCAGTTTCAAGGCCAATGCCAGCATTGGCCCCCGTGACCAAGGCTGTTTTACCACTGAGATCAGGTAGATGCGTTAAAGTCCAGGGCATGGTCTATTCCTTTGTTGAATTTGAACTGGCCAGACGTTCAGCGGCGCTGACTGCGTCAGGTGAGCGGTCCATGGCTTGAAAACGCAGCATCCAGCCGGGGTATTCGGGTTCAAGCTGACTAAGCGCCTGCAGAGCGGCCAGTTCATCGGCGCTCAGACTGATCTCACTCACCACCAGATTCTGCAGCAATTGTTCCTGGGTACGGGCACCAATAATAATCGTGCTGATTCCCGGCTGATGCAAAACCCAGCTCAAGGCGATTTGCGCAACCGAAACCGAATGGCCCTCGGCAATTTCACGCATTTTATCGATAATCGTCCAGGCTTTTTCTTTGTCGATCGGTGGGAAATCAAAGCTGGAGCGGCGGCTGCCCTCAGGCCCCTTTTCTTCACGGGCAAATTTGCCACTTAAAAAGCCACCCGCCAGGGGGCTCCATACCATAATCCCCATCTGCTGATCCTGTGCCATGGGAATCACCTCACGCTCCAGATCGCGTCCGGCAATTGAATAATAGGCCTGAATGCTTTCAAAACGGTGAAGCTGCCTTTGCGCGGCCAAACCCTGGGCTTTCATGATCTGCCAGGCGGCATGGTTTGAAATTCCCAAATAGCGCACCTTGCCCGAATGCACGGCATCATTCAGGGCCGAAAGCGTTTCTTCCATGGGGGTGAGCGGGTCAAACCCATGAATCTGATAGAGGTCGATATAGTCCAAGCCCAAACGCTTCAGGCTTTGATCCAATTGAGACAGAATATGTTTGCGGCTCAGCCCCACCTGATTGGGGCCTGGGCCCATCCGGCCACGCACCTTGGTGGCTATCACCAATTCTTCACGGTCCAGGCCACTGTCACGCAGTGCCTGACCAAAAAGCGTTTCGGATTCACCAAACGAATAGATATTGGCGGTATCGTAAAAATTTACACCCGCCTCAAAAGAAGTTTTCAGCTGCTCGGTAACAGCCGCTTGGCCCAGAGCCCCCATCGCAGTCCAAAAACCCTGGCCACCAAAATTCATGGTTCCCAAACAAATCTCAGAGACATAAAGCCCTGTTTTTCCCAGCAGACGATATTTCACGGTTTTATATTCCCCTCTATAAATGAATATTCATTTTTAAATGTAAGGCCGCTTGACGCTTTAGAAAAATGGCGCTTGAGGCCTGATTAGGGCTTCCCTTTTTGATAGGCAGCCTGCACCTGATTCAGTTCGGCCTGAACCTTTTCGGCTTGAGCCGCTACCCCTTGCAGACTCTTTTCAAGGCCTTGGGCCCGATCCAAATCGAGGGTTCCACGGGTTTCTAAACTCAAATCATAAAGGGATTGATTGAGGCTTTTGAGTTGCCCCAGAGGCCGCTCTGGTTGAAAGCTTTTCAGGGTATTGATTTGCCCATGCAGGGCTTCAGCTTTGCTGGCATAGGAATGGTCAATGCCTTTGCCCACCAGCGCGCCCAGAGCGGCACTGCCGCCAGCCCCGGCACCCGCACCGATCAGCGCTGATTTTAAATTGCCCCCGCCTAGAAAATAGCCTGCGGTGGCCCCAGCAACCACCCCTACGCCAGTGCCGACCAGAGCATAGGGGCCGGTACGGCCTGTTACTTTTTTCTCCATTTCAAGCGCCTGGCCGGAAAGGCTCTCAAGGGTTTGATCGGTTTGGGCCTGCTGGTTTTTCAGAGTTTCAGCTTGGGCAAAGGCCTGAGCAATTTTCTGATCCGCAGCTTGCAAAGCCTGGGCAGGATGGGGCAGGTTGCGGGTTTGTGCTTCTATCTGATTGAGCTGAGACTTGAGCCCCGAATAGGCCACCTGCAAACCACTATTAACCGATTCCAAACCACTTACGCCCAGTAAATAGCCTGTCACAGCCACCCCCGTACCCCAGGCGGTTGAACTGTTCAGCGCAGAAAGCGCACTGCTGTGAATGGCCCGTGAACGCGAATCGGTTCCCTGGGCGGTCATATCTGCGACTGTCCGCAAACTGGTACGCATGCTGCTGACTGCCGAAAGATAGGAGAGATTGCTCATTTCCAAATAGCGGCGGCGGTCGGCCTGTTGCTCGGCATAGCTGCGTTTGTCGTCGATCAATAAACTGGCAACGGCATCGACCACATCTGCCGCCCGTGGAGCCACCACATGCGGGGCAGAGAGTGTACGCGCCACACTCTGATGTACATTCTGCAGGGTTTCCTTGCCCACAATCTGCAAGCCCTGGGCAGAAGCGGGTTGCAAACTGCCCTGGCGAATTTCAACGGCGTCCTGGCCCAAAGCCGTTTGAACTTCGCTGGCGCTGAGTTCGCCGTCACGATTGCTGTCGAGTTTTGCTTTCAGTTCAGGGCTGACCTGAAGTTCCTCTAAACGCTGATTTTGATTGCTGTCGAAAGACTTTAAAAGCAATTGCTGATTGGAAGCTGAAATTGAAGGCATACAAAATTCCTCTACGCATCATGATGATCTTATTATGCGTTCAGAAGCCCAAAAGCATGCCCCAGGAGATAAACAAGGATTTAAGCAAAGATTAAAACTTGTCTAAAAGTACAGAATCCCAACCTGGTGTCACACCCCGATAAACGGCTGTTTTTTGAGGAAAAACGCCCGTAGCCCAGGAAAACATCAGCTCACTCAACTCCTGATCCATTTTGCCCTCGATATAAGGGCTGTGGGTAAATTCCGCAGGTTCCAGCACCTGGGCCTGCGGGGGTAAATTCTGCTTAAAAAAGGGCAACATTCCCGGAAAAATACGGTCCTTTTGCCCCCAGATCAAAAGGGTGGGCATGCTCAGCTTTTGCAAAGTCTGAGGTTGCAGGGTACTCTCAGGCGTGAGCTTTTGCATCAAGACCTGCACACGTGGGTCGCTGAAGCGGGCTTTAATCAAATCAGCAACCAGTCCAGGATTTGCCAATTGCTTATTAAACAACAGGGGCAAAAGACTTTCTGGCTTTTCGGTGCTGTCGTGAGCAAAGATCTGCCGCAAACGGTCATACTGAGGAGCCTCTGCACGTGCTCCGGCAGGTGAAACAACAATCAGGCCCGCCAGTTCTTCTGGGCGGTGCTCAGCATAGAGCAAGGCTTGCCAGCCACCCAGCGAATTGCCAAAAAGCACCACGGGTTCTTCCTGGGCCAAAATCTGATCCATGCCCTGATTAAACGTTTTGCGAATCTCTGCCAAACTCAGTTTCTCTACCGGAATATCTGTCTGGCCATGGGCCGGTAAATCAACTGAAATCACCTTGCGAGCGTATTGGCGGGCATGCATCATTACGGGGTACATATCCGTAGCCTGACACCCAATCCCATGAAAAAACACCATCGGCGGCAAATCGCCCTGGCCTTCAGCTTCGAGGTAATGCACCTGCCCATGTTCAGTCTTCACAAAATGACTGTTATAGCCATCAACGCCCGTCAGAAATAGGCTCAACTGAACAAAGACCCAATAGAGAAAAAGATGCATAGCCCACGACCTCTCCTATGATTTTTCTTCCAGCACCCGCCAGTGCTCGCCCTGAATCTCAAGGGCCTGAACCGGGCCCCCATAGAGCCGCGACATGCCCACGTCAATCCGCCAGACCTGTCCATTGCAGGCACTGCTCACGCGCGGCTGAACCGAGTGCCCCACCACCATGCGTTCGGCCCCCAATTTGGTCAGGGTTTGGCTCAAACGCGCACAATCAGGTTCTAAGCTGGGGTCAGAATAAACCCGGCTCCAGATCGGGCTGCTATCACTGCTCAGCAGTTCGGGCAAAGTAGCCGTTTGGCCACGGAGCCAGTCTTGATACTCAAGATTGAGCTTCTCCAGCCCATAGTCCACATGCTCAGGATGCAGCCCCCCATGCACAAAGACAATCTTTCCCAATTGCAGAACAGCCGGTCTTTGGGCCAATTTCAGGGCATACACCCCACCTGGCAGAAAGGCCGCAGCACGGCCCTGCACAAACAAAGGAGCGTTCTTAAGCAAAGCCTGGGTCGCGGGGGGAACAGGCAGTTTCAAAGCGGCAAAGCTTTCAAAGCCCTTGGGGGTCACAAAGCGAAAATCCCCTTGGGCATTCATAATTTCATGGTTGCCATTGAGAATATGCAATTTGCCGCCAGCCGCTTCAGCCTCGGGGCCCAGTTTTTCAAGAAAATTCAGCAGTTCAAGTTCCTGATCGCCCCTGTCGAGTTGATCGCCCGTTTGAACCACTTCCGTACGGCCCCCTGTCCAATGATCCTGGGCATCGATCACCCCTGCCAGACGCAAGGCCCGGCGTGTTGCGTCGAGATCCCCATGGATATCTCCCAGGGCCACAATCCGTTTTTCAAGTGCAAGGGCAGCATCCTTTCCGCCACAGGCAGAAAGCAGAGCAAGAGTAGAAAAAAGCCCCAGAAGGGTTGAGCATAAAGATTTAAATTTCATCAGGTCTTGCGCAGGAGACTCCGGCATTCATGCCGGAGAGGCAGAGCGCATCCGGTGTAAGCCGGACGTGTCTTTCCCACACTC
>PFGG01000050.1:0-85176 GCA_002783405.1 bacterium (Candidatus Blackallbacteria) CG13_big_fil_rev_8_21_14_2_50_49_14
CAGGTTGAACTTTTGTCAAAAGCCAATTCAAAAGTGTGTCTGCCAGGTCTTGAGAAAGCCAAGCATAACGGTTCAGAAAATCGTAAATAGAGCTAAAATGCTCTTGGGGTGGTTTCTTACGAATCAGCTCTGTTATGGCTTTTGGCCCAGGCACTTCTAAAAATCCTTTCATCAAGCGTACAAAATACTTGAAAGCAGGACGTGTGAAATTTCCAGCAAACTGATTTAAAAATTCGGGTATAATTTCCATTGGGCGTTCTCCAAAGGTTTAGTCACTTTACAGAGTACGCCCTCTTCTTTGGAATTTCAAAATCTCCGAAACTACAGTGTATTTTCCAATGTTTGAAGTAATGTCAACAATAGCAAAAGATATAAAAAGGCATTGAAGGATGAAAATACGATTCGATTTAAAAGAAAGCATGTGATGAAGCGAATTGCAATTGTTGGGAATGGTGGAGGCGGAAAAACCACCTTAAGTCGTGGCTTAGGTGCCGCCTTAGGGCTGCCTGTTTACCATGTCGATTCACTTCAATTTCAGCCAGGTTGGAAGGTGACTCCCCAAGTTGAAACTTCGCAAAAATTGGATCAGATTGCGCAAACGAATGCCTGGATTATTGACGGTTTTGGTACAAAAGAAGTGATCGAGCGTCGATTTAATGGGGCGGACACGATTGTGTTTGTGGATTTTCCGCTCTGGAGACACTATGGGTGGGCTTTTAAGCGTCAAATGGGATCGTTTAAAAAAGTTCGCGAGGAGTTGCCCGAAAACTGTCCTGAATTTTCACTGCAATATACCTGGAAGCTGTTTCGTGCGATTTGGAGAGTTCACAAAGAATACAGGCCCTGGTTCAGAGAAAAAATTCAAGCTTTGCCTCCAAGCACCCAATGTTTTCATATCAAATCCAAGCAGGACTGGCAGAAATTTTATGCCCACTATTGTGAATAGTAAGTCGCATTTTGTGTAATAATTATGCAAAGGACATTCAATTGATACCGTATTATTCTTTGACTGAAGTGTTAAATTTTATTATGGATGTAAAATTTGAATATGAAAAGATATATGCAGTTCATTCATTTGAGCGACTTGGCTTATTTGAGTGCTTAAAAAGTACATTTGAAATAAATACCGTTGCATATATTGGTTCTTCAATCCATATTACTCCTTCTTTTGTATTTCAAAATGTAACTTACATAGATAAGAGTGATTTAACAAAATGCTTTTTTAAGGAAAAGAATGAATTAGTTTCATACATAAATACTCGAAAACAATATAAATTGAAACCCTACATTCATTTCATAGACGATGACTATAATCAAGGTGAATTGTTTTCAAGATCAGAATATGACTTAGTATTGGCTATAAATTCACCTAATTCATTAAATGCTGCACTCAAAATCGTAAAATCTAAAGGTTTACTGCTTTATTTGCCATTACCTCAAGAGGCAAGTTTGTTAACCTCGCAAGCTAAAATTAAATCTATTGGTTTTATTCATAAAAAAGGAAAGAAGTATATTTTTGAAAAAGATGAAATAAATCAAAGATTAAAAAAGAACTACAATAAGAATCTAGTCTTTGTTGAAAATAATGAATATCATGTATATGAAAAAGTGATATGAGGTAAATCCAATATTTAGTTGAAAATTTGGACAAAGTTAAGATAATTTCTGGGCCTTTAACTCCGAGAAAACGGATTTCATACAGCATTCTTTCGTTCAGAATCTGCAGGAAGTCTTTCCCTTGCACTATTTTGTTGCTAGTTTATTTTAAGACTTTGTCCTATTTGGGGGGGAAGAATGCTCTTGGTATACTGGCAAAACGGTTCACGCATTGAGTAGATCTTGGCTTTCTTCGACACACTGAATCATCTGATGGTATTTAGCTTCTAGCAGGCGATATAGTTCATTGTGGGAATCAAGATCATCAAGTTGATCGGCTATCAGATCACAGCGATCCAAAAGATGCTCTAGATCCAGATCCTCAAGATGGGCTTTATTTGTAGAAATTTCGTTGAAGATGTTTCCTATTTGTTGGTGAATTTTTAGCCCAGATCGTAGCTGAATCTCACTCTGTGATAGCTGTATATAGTAGGCTTCAATGGCTTGGGTGTCTTCAAAAAATGGATTGATATCAAAATGCCGATCAAGCTGTTCCAGCTTTTGCTGAATGAGATGACATGCCGATAACCAGGACGGTATTGCAGTTTCAAGCTTTGCCAGCTGTGTTTCCAACTTTTCCAGATCAGCGACAATTGCATATTCAGTCATTTGGCTCTTAATCTGTTGCAAAAGCCATTCCATTTGGCTATAGAGAACCTCTGGATCATAGGTCAGGGGCTCCGGCTTTTTTTTAGGTAGGTAGGGAAGGGGTTTGCCCTTGTCTAAAAAAAACTGGAGATCCTGGGCAAAGGTAGAATGGGGTGACAGTTCTTGGCCTTTTTTTAGGTATTTGACTGCTAACTGAGGTTGTTCCAAGGCAAAATAGAGGTAGGATAGCAATAAATAGGGTTCCGCTTGATTTTTATCATATTTTAGCGTTGTTACCAGTTCTTGAATTGCCTTCTTTAGCGTTTCTTGCTCCAAATTTTGGCGGTATTTTTCCAGAAAATCAAGGGCAAACTGGTAATGTTTTCTGGACTCTTGTTGTCTCTGTTCTGTAGGATTTTTGAGTTGGGTTTTGACTGCTGCTAAACTTTTAAAGTCAATCATTTTTTTATCTGGCTCCGAGTCTGAATAGGTGCTACCATGGGTCTGAAAATCTAGGTAATTTCAGAAATCAGACAATCTATGGAGAAGGTTATTTCTTTGCTCTTAGCTGTATCTATTTGATTTACCTTATTGTACTATAAGTCTACAATTGTTCTGAGTTTAATTTCTTTGTGCTGATACATTACAATAAAGAGGTCTCATCTCATATGCAGGTAAAACCAGACACAACAACACTTCTGTTGCATTCCAACGCAATACCTCAGCACTCACAACAGCCAAGAGTGAACCCTACTCCCCCCCTGGCTCTGACTGATCGGCCATGGAGTGAAATGGAACGACTGGGAAGCACTTCTCCGGACAAAGCTGCTCGCCTAATTCGCCAGGAATCCGATATGCAACACATATTTTCGTCTTCCAATCTGTTCAGTGCTTCGCACAGTGGAATGGCTATCCAATTGCCCATCCTCCTCCCCTCTCTCGAGAGTGGGGAGAGTTCTCATCTTTCTTTGGATCTTGTTCACAAAATGCCTTCGAATCTTGAAATTGTTCCCTTTGTTCACCCGATCAATCAGAAAGCCGAAGCATTATTTAAAGATATTCAGATCTCTGTTGGGCTTCAGTTTTCAGATAGGGTCAGGCATCTGTGCCCTCAGCCTGCCTATCTGGCGGGTGGCGCAGCAATTAACTTACATTTTCCCACAACCTCCCGCCCTATTCAGGATATGGACTTTCGGATTGATGGCTCATCCAGTATTCCCCATTTTAATTGCAGTGGCGGAAAGAAATTGATCGATGGGCTGAACAAGGCGATCAAGGGGATTGCTCTTCACCCAGATTTAATCCGCGAGGCCAGCGAAATATTAGCTTCTCCCGATGCAAAACATTTATCCCCTGAAATGATCAAAAACTTAGAAAAGAGTGTCACTGCTCTGCACGGGCTCTCTGGTGGGCAGTTTCATTTTAATGGGGAGGATGCCTTGACGATTAAGAACCCCAGTATCTATGGGGTTGAAGTCAGCCTTACTGTTCATCAGGGCTTTGCCCACGAACTTCCTGTTCCATTAGGGGATACAGGTCTCTTGGGTTTGCACCCTGTAGATTTGTTACAAGACAAAATCAAGACAGCGATTACGCGGACAAAGACAGGAGATCAAAGTATTAAAAAGGTGGCTCAGGATCTGTTTGATGCCTTGACAGTTGCGGGTCATCTGGATGTCTTTGCCACAGGGGTTCGGGGAGTGATGCCTCACCTTTTGGCCAGAGAGCCCCAATACCAAGTTGCCAACCTGGAGACGACCGTTCTTCCTTATCATGGAGATCCCAATGCAATGGCTTTGCGAATGTTGGATCGTTTTGTGCGAACCTTGGAATCCCATATTGGCCCTGGTTCACATGAACTCAGAGGGGTTAAGTTTATCGAGTTGACCAGGCATTGTCCTGGTGCCATGGAGGAAGGACTCAAGCTTTTGAGTCTCAAGCCTCAGGTGGATAGTGGGGTCAGCCAAATGCATGATCACCATTGGGATCAGGTCAGCTATGTTCTTTTTCAAGTTTTGGACATGGCTGCGGGCCGATCAGGACTGGATACATCGAATATGAGTGTCCATCAAAAACTGGCTCTGGGCCGGGAAATGCGCCACACAGATCGCATTATTTCAACCATTATCCATTATGCGGATGACTTGGATCTGAGCAGTTGGTTCCAGATCTGGAACGCAACCTTGCGTCCACCCGCGATCCCTGAGCACTTGCCTGGAGTTGCCAAGCCTTCCCTGGTCTCTACAACGATCAATGCCCATTCCAGTGTGGATGAGATCATGGCCTTGTTGCCCAAGGGTGCCACGATCTCTGATATGGATAAGGTTTTGTTTATAACCCATCATTCAGGTGGCCTGCGCCCCTTGACGAGTATGGACCCACAAAGCATTCAGGATGCTTTTGGAATGAGTAAATTAGCTTTTAATAAAGCTTATCAAGCCCTGAAAAAACGCGACTTGGTTTCTCCACAAAATGAAGGCTTAAAAATGGAAACTTCTTTGTATCATCTGTTTCTTGACCCTGACAATTCTCAGACTCAGGCAAATCAAGTGAACTTTCCCCATACCTATCAAGCTTTCCAGGACTTATTCAGTGAACCTCTTCCAGACTTTTAAGCGGGTACAGTGCGCCCCTTCGTCAAGATAGCTAAATCACGCAACATGAACTCCCTGGCCTGAAAACGTGTTAGAGTCTGCATAAAAAACCTGATCGGGTGTTTTATCTGCTAAAGTTTGGTGATACCTCCTCTGGTTGTAAAACTAGACGTAGAGCTTGATTCCAACCTGCAATTCCAATACATTTTGGTAGTCTTTGAGATACAGGTCTTCGTAGCGATGCTCGCTCCATTTTTTTCCGCCCAGTTCACCTTGAGAGTGCATCTGAGTCTTATTCTCTCAGATCAGGAACTTAAAATCACGTTATCGCTGTCCGATTTTGGGGGAGCAGTATACTTGGGTTTTCAATTTAATTTTTTCAACACGGGCAGAGAATCAATGCTATATTTATACAAAGAGATCCATTCCCTGCCTTGATCAAAAATGAGGAAAGCTCACTGAGCCTGCTGAGCCTGATGAATGCCCTCAGCAGATAACTTAGCCCTCAGGATGCTGATAGAGATTTATGCTGCAAAATGATCGTGAACTGATTTTAGCGGGTTCTGAATACCAAGATTCCCTTACCGATTTACAGTGGGCGCGCCAGGGGCCCCATGGCAACTGGGCAATTCGCCTTTTGGGCTTTGTGCTTCGCAAAGCTTTCCGCAGAGGCTGTTCCAGCATTACCTTTGACAAGCCCAGTTTTCAAGCGGCCATGGCCAAGATTGACGATGAGCAGCTGGTGGTGCTGGCACCGACCCACCGCAGCATGATGGACTTTTTGGTCTGTTCCTATCTCTGTTATGCGCACCCTGAACTGAAAATTTCAATTCCCTATATCGCCGCCGATTTGCAATTGGGGCAATTGCCTTTTCTGGGCTGGCTGCTGAAGCAGGCCTATGCCTTTTATATCAAGCGGGGCCAAGGCAAAGCCGATCCCGAATTGAATGCCCAACTCAGACAATTGGTAAGCTCAAAACAAACCCTTGAAATTTTTATCGAAGGCACCCGCAGCCGGGCAAGGCAGTGTTTGCCACCCAAGCGGGGCTTGTTGCGTGCGCTGCAGGCCACGGGTGTTTCCTGTACGCTTTTGCCGATCACCATCAGCTATGACCGCATTCCTGAAGAAGAAGCCCTGATGAAAGAGCTGCAGGGCGGCCCCAAGCCTTTAATGCGCATGGGCCCCTTGCTGAAATGGTTTCAAAAATTAATCCAGGGGCAGATTCAGATTGGCAGGGTGCATATGGTCTGCGGTGAACCGATTCAAATGGGGCCAGACAGTGATGTGCCTGCTGTCAGTTATGCCGTAATGCAGGAATTGCAAAGGCACTATGTTGTTTCAACCTACCATTTGCGCGCATTTTTGCACCACCATCCAGAATTGGGAATCAGTCTGCAAAGCCTGATTTCAGCTATTCAAGCGCGGGGAGGAACGGTCATTGAAAGCCCACTCAGCGATGTTTCTCAGGTGGCGTTAAAAACTGAGTATACCCTGCGCTGCCAGTGGTTGCATTTGTTTTACCCTGATTTGCTGGCACTTTACCCGCACCATCCAATTGTTCAGCACCATGTGCATAGCCATTGCTTTTCAGAGCGCTATCGCCAGGTGGCAGAACCTTTGCAAAATGAACAGGAATTGGCCCTTTTAAAATCACTTTTTGACCCCCTGTTTCAAGCCTATGCCCGGCTGATTGAAGTAGCCTCTCAAGACTCAGGTCAAGGCTACCCCCATCCCCGTGCTTTTGTCGCTCAAAATCCAGACTGTTTCTTGCCCATGGTAGAAGAAGCCCTGGCCCACCTCACCGATACCCAAATTTTGATCAAGCGCGATTCGCATGCAGGTTTTGAAAAGGGAGAAGCTTGGGCCAGTCAGATTGAACGCTACCAAGTGCCGTGGGGAAAAAATCTGGTTTCAAAATCCTCGTCACGCTGATTTTGTTCTGTCGGGATATTGTCTCATGGGCTAGCTTTGACTTCTAGAAAAGCAAGATGGGTTTGTGAATGCTTTGGATCTTTCGTTTTACTGCTTTAATTTTGGGGGGCAAAGTGCTAATCTGAAGGGGCGAACAGCCAACTGAGGTTAAACCGATGCAAATCTATTCAGTACTTGTCATTTCCCCTGTCTACAGTACCCGTGAAATGATCGCCCGCTATCTTTCGTCTGAGAATTTAATTGTCTATACGGCTGAAAATGCCCGTGATGCGGTGCCGATCATTGAAAAATTGCCTTTGCAAGCCGTGATCTTTGAATTGGATTTGGATCAGGCTTCGGGCTTGGATCTCTTACTCTGGCTGAATCAACGCCATTCCCATTTGCATCCCATGTTGATTTGCGATCCCCATGATACAGATTTGATTCAAATCTTACGTTCGCAACGGGCCTCTGTGGTTTCACGCGATAATTTAAATCTTCAGGCCATTCGCAACCGCCTGCAAACCATGCTGAAATTTCCCAGAGGAACCACCAGTCTGTTTGAGCAGGTCAGCTTGTTTGAATTGGTACACTTGGCCTCCCAGGCGCAGACCTCAAGACGTTTGAGCATTCGCAGCCCCCAAACCGATGCCAAGGCTGAACTCACCTTTCAATTGGGAAGGGTCAACCATGCCTGTTTGGGAGAGCAAACCGGGGAAGAAGCCTTCTTTGAAATTATCCGCATGAAATCTGGGCGTTTTGAGGAACTCAAACAGAAAGCTGAAGTCCCCCAGACGATTGGGGCCAGTTTGAATCAGCTCATGTCCAAATCCTCGCTGCGGGTAGACGAGGGGGGCGTGAAAATGCCGACCACCTATTGTACAGTGCTTTCTGATGACCTCAGTTTGGGGGATTATTTGAGTGCAACCTATCCAGAAGCTGAAATGGAGCTGCTCTATACCGATCATCCTGAAACAGCGTTGAATCAACTTAAAACCAAAGCAGATTTGTTGATTATTGACTTGGATTTGCCAAACTTTGATGCCCAAGCCTTTTTAGAAACGCTGCGTCATGAACGGGTGGCCATGAATGTCTTTTTAATGGGCTCCCAATTTTCAGCCCCTCTGCATGAATGTTTGAAACGGGAGCATGTGCACCGCTTTTTTAGAAAAAATCTGCAGTTCAAAGAACTTGGCGATTTGATCCACCACAATTTTCTCAACCAGCAATTTCAGGGACGGATGTATAATCTCTCGCTTTTGGGGGTGCTTGAAACCTTTGTCTATTTCAAACAGCCCCGCCTGCTCGAAATCACAGATTTTCTCACAGGTCAGACCGGCCAGATCTTTATGGCTGAGGGCGTAATTCAGCACGCTGTTTATGATAAGCAGGTAGGTCGCGATGCCCTCAACGAAATGATGCAGATTCAAAGCGGGATTTTTCAACAGGAAACCTATTGGGCACCCGCATTTTTCAGCTTAAACGTACCTGTGGGCCGTCTCTTTCTCTATCTCAACCGCATCATGTCAAAAGTGCAGGCCCCCCAAGAGCTGCCGCGTGATCTCTTGCTGCAAAATGGCGCGGTGATTTCCTTGCAACCTGAAAAGCTTTCCTATCTCTTGGCGGTCAGCCAGGGTTAGCTTTGCTGGCCTTGCAAAAATAGCAAGCTTGAGAAGCTGAGACTAGCGTTGAAGATCTGATTCAAGCAGGTAATTTTTTTCATGTGTTTCCTGTTTGGTTTCATGGCTTTTCAGATCCAGGCTATAGAGTTCAAAAGAACCGTCACGGTTGGAAGAAAAGAGAATTTTCTGATTGGAAACCCAGCTGGGAACGCCATCCCAAGCTTTGTTTTCGGTTAGACGGGTGGTTTTTTGCGTCTCCAATTCAAACAGGTAGAGTTCATTGTTGCCGCTGCGGTCAGAGACAAAGACGATGGCTTTGCCATCGGGGGAAAATTTGGGGGTGCGTTCAGCTCCTGGGTTGGGGCTCAAACGCTTCCAAGCTTTGCTTTTTAGATCCAAGAGGTAAAGATCGTCGTTGCCCGCTTTGTCTGAAATAAACACAATTGATTTCCCATCGGGGGCCCAATCTGGTTCGGTATCCATGCTCGGGGAGTGGGTCAGGCGGCGAAGGTCTTTGCCCTCTTTGTTCATGAGATAGAGTTCTTCATTTTTATCGACTCGCTCAGAAACAAACAGAATCTCCTTGCCATTGGGTGACCAGCGAGGATGTTTGTCGGGATAGGGGTCATGGGTCAGACGAATCAGATTGCTGCCATCGGCTTTCATGCGGTAAATTTCGTCATTGAATTCGCGGGTGGAAATAAAGACAAGTTCTTCGCCATCGGGGGACCACTGGGGTTGGCGTTCGATTGAGGGATATTTGGTGAGATTGACCCAGGGCCCCTCAGGATTTTCGCGCACAAAGATATCCCAATTTCCCTCTTTGGCGAAAGCCGCTGCCAGTTTTCCTGATTTAGCAGGGCTGCACCCCTGTGCAGCCAGGAAAAGACAGAGCAGCCCCAGGGCCATGCTCTGCCAGGATTTGAGAGATAGAAACTTATTTGACATCTTTTTGTACCTCCCCTATTATAAGGAAAAATGGGTATGATGGAATCTATCGCATACTTTCTTCCTGCAAAGGTCACTGATGAACAGACCGCTTAAAAAAATCGGTATGGCTCTATTCTGCGCCTGTCTTATTTTGGGCAGCAGCCAAGCGCCTGGGCAAACTCAGGAAAAACGCTTCAGAATTGCCTTGTTTACCCCGCGCAATGATGAATTTTGGACGCTCTATGCCAATATCGCCAAAGCTGCCTGTGAAGATCTGGGCATGGATTTGGAGTGGCACCCCGCCATGAACAAACCTGAGAGGCAACTGGCTGATGTCAAAGCCGTTCTCAGTCGTCCGGGCCCCAAAATTGATGCCATGGTGTATAAAAACTTTGATGGCACAGCCGGTGAGATCATGGCTTTGGCTGAAAAAGCCAAGGTCTATTCACTGATGGTTGAAGAAGGCTATACCGATGCTGAGCTTGAAAAATATGGGGTTCCCCGTTCCAAATTCAAGTATTGGATTGGCGAATTTTTGCCTGATAACCAGGATGGGGGCTTTGAGCAAACCAAGGTGCTTGTCCGTTTGGCGCATCAAAAGCACCGTTTAGACAAGCACCAGCAAATTCAGATGGCCGTTGTGGCGGGCAATATGGTTGAAGGCAGTTCAACAGAACGCGTTTTGGGCATGCACATTGCCTTGCAGGAATATCGCGAAGTTCTCCTGCATCAAATTGTAGCTGGCTATTGGAAGAAGGCAGTGGCCTATCGCAAAACCCAACGTCTGCTTCAAGACTACCCAGAACTTTCCACCTATTGGACAGGCAATGATACCATGCCCCAAGGGGTGTATCAGGCGGTTAAAGACTACCGGGCAAAGCATCCTGCTTATCCCCAGGCGATCATTGGCGGGTCGGGTTCAACACCGCCGGCAGGGTTTGATGTCGAAACGGATCGAATCCAGGTCACGGTGGGTGGGCCATTTTTGCTTTCAGCCTTTTCAATGGTGTTGCTGCATGATTTTCTGCACGGAATTGATTTCGCTGAAGAGTCAACCACCATGCGCCTCTGTTTTTATGTTTTTACCCGTGAAAACGTGCATGCCTATACCAGTACCCTGGGCAAAGCTGAATGGAACAAAGTCAATTTTGCCCGTTTTTCAAAACATCTCAATCCTGGGTTGACCAAATACGATTTTGGCTTTGGTCAGGTGCTTGAGCAGTTCAAGGCCTTGCCAGACCCGATGCGAATTTCAGAATTTTCAGGAATTAAAAATGAATCGCTTGGATCAAAAATCGCGCAGTAAACGCAGAAAGTCACTTAGCCAATCGCTTTACTGTGAAAGGGAAAGGCCTTTGATATTTGGCGAATCGGGTTTGCGATATGTTTCTGGTCTATGCTTGAGCGGGCTGTTTTCCCAAATCGCTATAATTGGGTTCAAAACACACTGAAGACCCCGTCTGAAGAGCGAATTCCAGCCTGAGCCCACCGCAGGCAGTGGGGACTGATTCCTCTCTCCTTCAGGGCCTGGAAAATGGTAAAATTTAAATTAAATCAACGTAAGGCAAGTGATCGATTCACTTGCCAAGGAGCTTGCGATGCAAAATATTCAAGAATTATTGACCTCTCTTGGAATCGAAAAATTATCTTCCCCCTGTTCGACAGGTTTGAACTGGTTTGGCAATACTGAGTCTCAGATTGAATCGGTTTCTCCAGTCGATGCCAAGGTGATTGGCAATATTGGCAAGGCCAGCCCATCAGATTATGAAACCCTGATCCAAACCGCAGAAAAAGCCAAGGGGCCTTGGGCCAGTATGCCTGCCCCCAAGCGGGGCGAAATCGTACGCCAGATTGGCAATGCTCTGCGTGAAGCCAAAGAAGACCTGGGCATGTTGGTTTCCTATGAAATGGGAAAATCCTACCAAGAGGGCCTGGGCGAAGTTCAGGAAATGATTGATATCTGCGATTTTGCAGTCGGTCTTTCACGTCAGCTCTATGGTTTGACCATGCATTCTGAGCGCCCCAATCACCGCATGTATGAACAATGGCATCCGCTGGGGGTGGTGGGCATCATTTCAGCCTTTAATTTTCCTGTCGCTGTTTGGGCCTGGAATTCAATGATCGCAGCTGTCTGTGGCGATGTTAGTATTTGGAAACCCTCTGAAAAAACCCCCTTAACGGCAGTCGCTTGCTTTCATATTATGGCCAAAGTCTTAAAAGACAATCATGTGCCTGAAGGTGTCATGAATCTGATTGTGGGAGATGTTCATCCGATTGGTGAAACCCTGATTGCCGACCCCCGCGTGGCTTTGATTTCGGCAACCGGTTCCACCCGCATGGGCAAACGTGTAGGCGAAGTTGTGGGGGGCCGTTTGGGCAAAGCGATTCTTGAACTGGGCGGCAACAATGCGATTATCCTGACCCCCGACGCGGATTTGAAAATGGCCTTGCCTGCAATTGTCTTTGGTGCAGTGGGCACCTGTGGTCAACGCTGCACCTCGACCCGCCGTCTGATTATTCATGACTCCATTTATGCCAAGGTCAAAGAGATTATTCTCAATGCCTACCAAGGTTTGAAAATTGGCAATCCGCTCGATCAAGACAACCATGTTGGCCCCTTGATCGATCAGGATGCCGTTGAAATCATGCAAAAGGCCCTGCAGGCGGTTAAAGCTCAAGGTGGAGAAGTGGTCTATGGCGGGCAGCGTCTTGAAGGCCCAGGCTTTGAAAGTGGTTGCTATGTCATGCCTGCCGTGGCAGAAGTCAAACCTGAAATGGAGATCGTGCAGAATGAAACCTTTGCCCCGATTCTCTATCTTACCCGCTATTCAGGCGATGTAACCGAAGCAATTGCGATTCAGAATCAGGTCAAACAAGGACTTTCTTCTGCCATATTCACCACCAATATGCGTGAATCTGAGCGCTTCCTGAGCTGTATGGGTTCTGATTGTGGCATTGCCAATGTCAATATTGGAACCTCGGGTGCCGAAATTGGTGGTGCCTTTGGCGGTGAAAAAGAAACGGGCGGAGGCCGTGAATCGGGTTCTGATGCCTGGAAAGCCTATATGCGTCGTCAGACCAATACGATTAACTATGGTTCCGATTTGCCCCTGGCCCAAGGGATCAAATTTGATATCTAAGTTCGATTGCGTTTCAACAGGGTCCTCTTCGGAGGGCCCTGTTTTGTTGCCCAGGCTAAACAGAAAGACACACCTGGCGTTTGCTGAGAATTGATAGCCAATCCGAGAGCCCCTTATACCCCGGCTCAGATTGGCTCCCCAAAGATTTGGTTTTGAGTCTGAACCCTTGGGGGGGGCTTGAACTATGGCTCCTCCCAGACCCTTGCCTCTTCCTCTTGATTCGCAATCGGCGCAGTGAGGGTTTCCAGCTCAAAAACTGAAAGGGCGTGGCCTTGGGCTGGAGGAGCGTTCAAACGTGCTGAACGCTGATCCTGAGCAAAGATCACACTGCTCAGTAGGTTTTCAAGCAGTTCCTGTTCGGGCTGCACAACAGCTCCCGGAATCTTCGTGGCTTGCGGGGTTTTCTGCAAGCGCAATTCAATTTCCGTTTCAAGAGCTTGCAGGGCTGGGCCCGAATAGCTGTTTAAACCGTCTCGAAACCGATTGAGCGCATAGCCTCTCTCATTTTCGGGCAGGGCCAGCAGTGAATTTAGCAAATGCTCAAGTTGGCCGGGTGTCGCTTGGGCGTGAGCAGGCGATGTGTGCTGAGCGTTCAGGGCCTGAGACTCAGAGGGGGGGAGCGGAGAAATATTCATTGAAGCAGCCTTCTTTCTACCAATTTTTGGCACCCATCAAGATATTTTTAGCAATCACGGTGGTTCCATCCTGGTACATATCATCCATGGTCTTATAGAGGGCCTTGAGCGTATCTTTCGGAACCTTGTCAATGATTGCTTTCAAACGTATTGCCAGGGACTCTGCCAAATTATCTGAATCCCAGGTCCATTTGACAGCAAGATCAATAAACAATGCGTCAAATGCCTGCCAACAACCTGCTTTTGCCAGAGATTCAAGCTTTTCTGCCGCCTGTTCAACACTCCAAGTGGCTTTGTCTTTGCTGATTAAGTTTTGAATCTGCGTTTCAATTTTATCCTGTTGACCCAAGGCCAGCGCTTGAAGCAGTTTCAGCATTTCAGCTTTCTCCAGTTTCTCGGGGTTTAAACTGAGCAGCAGGGTTTTAATTTCTTCAGAAATCAGGGGGTTGGAGCGCATTGCGTCTTTTAAGGCCGCCGTACGGAAGGCTTCCTGTTTGTCGGCACTCAGGGTTTCATAGCCATGTTTGACATATACTTGGGCCAGTTCCAGGGCGGAATTTTCAAGTTTTAACTGTATTTTGACCTTGTCCCCAGCGATGAGCGCTTCAAGCAAAGCTTTGTTTTCTGCCGCGTTCAAAAATGCGCCCGGTCTGACATTCAGAATCTGACTCAGGGTTGTCTGCGTGATGCTGCCTTTTTTGACGGCATCATAGCCATTTTCAATCAGGCGCAGCAATTGAAAGGCTTCATAGGCTGAAGAGCAACGCTTGAGCTGCTGTGTGATTTCTGTTGCTTGGGCTGCACTCAGAGGGTGTTTATTACAGGTATTGCGTAAGTATTCAAGAGCATAGGTTCCCAGTTTCAGATCCTTGAACGCATCCCCGATCTCCGTTTGCTGGGCAGCTGAAAAGCTTGTCTTCAGTTTGGGATCACGTTGCATTTGTTCGAGGGGCGTACGATAGCGATAGCTTGCAATTTCTGGGTAGGCCTCGGTTTTGGCCATGGCACCTGGCAGAAATTCAAGTGCGGGTTTGAGCTGGTTGGATTCCTTGGGCAGGCAAGCGCTGCGCAGACGATCCTTAAATTCATCCAGGGGCATGCTTTGCAATTCACCCCAGGGATTAAGCAAATAGACTGTTTTGGCAGCTGCATCAATTTTGCTGACAATCACGCGGTGTCCACCGTCATCCCATCGCAGGCCGACCGAAAGGGGAGTTCCCGCATCGATATGGGCTTTCACTTTGGCATAGACTTCTGCTTGGGTGGGTTTGGGCTCGCCTTCAAAAATCGAATAGTTCTGATAATCCCGAAGCGGAAAGAGGTATTGAATCAGGCGGGTTGTCTCACTGGAGTATAAGCCGCTGTGCGCATCAGAATGTTTATCTGTGGCATTGTCATAGTTCAGCTCCTTATTGGCATACTCCATAAAGGCCGGTTGAATCAGTCTGCCGCTGATGCTGCGTCCGCTCAGATCATCGGTTAATGTGCCAGGCTCTCTTTCAATACTGCCATCATCCACTTTGCCGTCTGGGCTGGCCAAAGCTTTGACGATATTTAAATATTTGCCAGGGTCTTGAAGGGCCAAGAGAATTTGAGCGCTGGTGGCAGCGCAGGTGCCGCGTGCATGTTGATTGATCTGGTGGGGAAAGGCGATATCCTGTAGAGAACTGCGTAAAAGTCCCATTCTTTGGGGCTGTAAATCTGCGTGGAGTGGGGCTTTTTTTAGATCTTTTATGGCCTTGTAAACACCATAGCTGAGTCTGTTGGTGTTGATCAACTGCACAACAGAGGACAAAAGGCTGTTGACATAATGGCCTTCTTTTCCTTCCCCGATCACACCTCCGCCTACGGCTCCTCCCCCGAAGCCCTGAATATCTGCAGCGATCAACTCTTTTAAGGGGATATCCGCCAAGAGCTTGAGCAGGGCAGCTTGCTTGTTTTTACTGTAATGCGCAAAGGCAGGAGCCGACTGAAGCAAAAAACGTTTCAGCAGTTCAGATTTTTTATTTTCAGCGGGCAAGAGGCCATTTTTAACTTCTTCATTGATTGTTTTGCCGATTTGGCGCAAGAGATCATGCGATTTTTGATCCACAGGATTCAGTTTTGCATCGGCTGGTGCGCCGGGGGCAAATTTGGCAAGGCCTTCGCTGGGTTGAGAAGAATGCCGGATTTGGTCGAGTAAAGGAGCGGCTGCATCAATTAAAATATGTTGCTGGCGTGGGTTCAGTGGGTGTGCTTTTTCAAGACTTTCAAGCAAATGTTCTTTTTGCAGGTTTTCAAGTGGAATGACCAAGGCTTTGCCATTTTGAAGGGGAACACTCAAAAGTGCTTGACTGGAAGCCTGATAGCGGTGGGGATCAACCATGACCTCTTCAAGCGGAATGGGGTTTTCATGGTTTTCGAAAATCACATGGGGTTGATTCTCGAGGCTGCTTTGGTGTAGCTTGGCTAAGGTTTGGGCATTCAAGCCTTCACGCAGTTGGGGCTCATAAAAATGAAGGCGCTGATCAAGTTCTAAACTCATGCTTTGCTCCTCTGTATGCAGAACGCGCTAAGTTTAGTTTAGACTTTTTCAAAAAAGAATTCACGCTGCTTAGAACAAAGAATCGCTTGATTCAGATCATTTTATTTCAAGCGCTATCCCCTTTAATTCTGGCGCAGCGCATTGGTATAATGACCCTTCAAAGAAAAATTTCTCCATTTTAAGCTGCTCTTGTTTTTTTCATGCGCATACCAATGGAAATCAAAAAGGAAACCCCATGACCGTTGCTGTTCTGACCCAACCGATTCGAAATGTTGCCGTAATTGCCCACGTGGACCACGGCAAAACCACCCTTGTAGACTGCCTGCTTCGTCAGAGCGGGACTTTTCAACCCCATGAAAAACTGCAGGAACGCGTGATGGACTCCAATGACCTGGAGCGTGAACGCGGGATTACCATTCTTGCCAAAAACACGGCGATTGATTACTACGAAACCCGTATCAATATTGTAGACACCCCGGGTCACGCGGATTTTGGCGGTGAAGTTGAGCGCGTGCTGGGCATGGTCGATGGTGCGCTGCTGATTGTGGATTCTGTTGAAGGCCCCATGCCCCAGACCCGCTTTGTGCTGCGCAAGGCCTTGGCCCAAAACCTGAAGGTGATTGTGGTCGTGAATAAAATTGACCGCCCCTTTGCCCGTTCGACTGAAGTTGTAGATGAAGTGCTTGATCTCTTTATTGAATTGGGTGCCAGTGATGAGCAGTGTGATTTTCCCTTGATTTATGCCTCAGCCGTTCAGGGCACTGCCACCGTTGACCTGGAACACCCCCGTGCAGATATGCAACAGCTCTATGACGTGATTGTAGAGCACGTTCCCCCGCCTGTGGTGCACCCTGAAGAGCCCTTGCAACTGCAGGTTGCCAATATTGATTACGATGAGTACGTGGGCCATATTGGCATTGGCCGTCTGATTCAGGGCCAATTGCGTTTGAATGATCGGATTGGGGTTTCAACCCTTGAAGATGGCATTCGCCAGGTCAATGTCAATAAGCTCTATCGCTTCAAAGGCCTGAAACGCTATGAGATTACAGAGGCCATTCCGGGTGATATTATCGCTTTCAGTGGTTTGGGAGAATTGCATATTGGTGAAACCCTGGTGGATCTCAACAACCCCATGCCCCTGCCGCCGATCAAAGTAGACGAGCCCACCCTGCAAATGACCTTTGCTGTGAACGACAGCCCCTTTGCAGGCAAAGAAGGGGAGTTTGTCACCTCTCGCCACCTGCGTCGCCGCCTCTACCGTGAAATGCTGAGCAACCTCAGTTTGCGGGTCGAAGATGGCGATACCACAGATCTCTTCTATGTTTCTGGCCGGGGTGAGCTGCACCTGGGTATTTTGATTGAAACCATGCGTCGTGAGGGTTTTGAGTTTCAGATCAGCCGTCCCCGCGTTATTTTTAAAGAAATTGATGGTCAGAATTGCGAACCCTTTGAAACCCTGGTTCTCGACACCCCTGCGGAATACGTGGGTTCCTGTATTGAAGCTTTGGGTCGCCGCAAAGGCGAAATGGTGCATATGGAAAGTGGCGAGCAGAACCGTTCGGTTTTGACCTTCTCGATTCCTGCCCGTGGTTTGATTGGCTATGCTTCTGAATATATGCGCATTACCAAAGGTGAAGGTATTATGAGCAGTACCTTTGAGGATTATAAACCCTTCAAAGGGGAGTTTGAGCAAACCCGCAATGGCGCGATTTGGGCCATGGAAGCCGGCACCTGTTCAGCCTATGCCCTGCAAGGTTTGGAAGACCGTGGCTTTTTCTTTATCGGCCCAGGTACCGAAGTCTATACAGGCATGATTGTGGGGGAACACAACCGTCCCCAGGAATTGCCCGTCAATGTCACCAAAACCAAAAAATTAACCAATATGCGTTCTGCGGGTGCCGATGAGCTGATTCCGCTCAAGCCCCCCCGCCATATGAGCTTGGAAGAAGCCATGTCGTATATCAAAGACGACGAGCTGATCGAAATCACGCCCAAGCATATGCGTTTCCGTAAAAAGAACCCCAAGCGCTAAGCCCCATGCCAAGCTCAGGGAGTGCCGCCAGATTGCCCGAACTCGGGTTGATTGAAGGCTATTATGGCACGCCCTGGAGCTGGCAGGAACGCCATGAAAATATGTCGTTTCTGGCAGCGGCGGGTTACCGCTTTTTTCTCTATGCCCCCAAGGCCGATGCCGGTTTGCGCCGGGAATGGCAACGTCCTTTTTCAGACTCTCACTTTGCTGCGCTTGAAAAGTTTTCTCAGGCCTGTCAAACCCAGGGGGTGCGTTTTGGCATGGGGCTCAGCCCCTATGAAATCTATTTGGATTTTAATGCCGAGGCCCAGCAGGCGCTGGCAGCCAAACTCGAAGCTTTTAATCGACTGGGCGTGCGCGATTTGGCCTTGCTCTTTGACGATATGCGCGGAGATATTCCCCAACTGGCGCAAAAGCAGATTGAAATCGTTCATTGGGCTGCCGAACGCAGCCAGGCCGATCGGATTTTGGTTTGCCCCAGCTATTATTCCGATGATCCTGTGCTCGACAAGGTCTTTGGCCAACGTGACCCAGACTATCTCAGCCGCTTGGGGCAGGGGCTTGACCCTGCGATTGAAATTTTCTGGACGGGTGAAGAGGTCTGTTCACGGGCTTTTTCAGTGGGGCATTTGCGCCGTGTGGCCCAGGAGCTGAACCGCAAACCCTTTCTCTGGGACAATTATCCTGTCAATGATGGCCAGCGCATGTCGCAATATCTCTATCTGCGCGGCTTTACAGGTCGCCCCGCTAAAATAGCCGATGAGATTTCTGCCCACGGGATCAACCCCGCCTTGCAGCCGACACTTACCCGGATTCCCGCCTTGAGCCTGATAGAAAGTTATTTGCAGGGCGAAAATTATGAATACCGGGCTGCAGGTCATCGCGCTGCCCGGCAGGTTTTAGGCCCAGAATTGGGAGACCTGCTGCATGAGGATTTACTCACTCTCCAGGATATTGGCCTGGATCGGCTGGCTGAAAAGGCCGCTTGGCTGCGTGAAA
Source organism: bacterium (Candidatus Blackallbacteria) CG13_big_fil_rev_8_21_14_2_50_49_14 (assembly GCA_002783405.1). Lineage (NCBI taxonomy): Bacteria > Candidatus Blackallbacteria > bacterium (Candidatus Blackallbacteria) CG13_big_fil_rev_8_21_14_2_50_49_14. The sequence continues at coordinate 18,633 of PFGG01000050.1, forward strand.
GGTATTCTGGTCAAACTCACCCAGGGGCCCGCGAGATTCTGCGTTGGCTGGATGGAGCGTACCGCATCAGCCAGGAAATGGTTCAAACCCAGTAACCGGTCAGTTTTATCGTTTTCGCTACATTTTTCTGGTAGATCTTTTCAATTTGAGAAGTATAGACTTGAGCTGCTTCATTCGCTATATTGATCCCCACCAGTGATTGGATCAGAGGGCCTGTGTGACCTATATCTTGTCCAAAGCGAACGACATTGAGCATTTCTTCAAGAGACCCTTGGGGAGTTTGCCCAAACTTGACAGAGCTGGCATTTAGCATTAGTTTGGCGTGAATCTCTTCTATCCAAATCGCAAAACGCTGAAATTCAAGGGCTCAATTCAGTGTTTGAGTGGCTGGAATTGTGATTATACTGAGAAAGGGATTTATTGCTGCGCATAGGCAGAAGGAAGGGCACCCATGTTAGAAATACGCGCTTTTGAGGATGCCGATGCTGAACTGATCTTAAGCTAGATCGGCAATTTTCAGGAAAATTTTTTCTGGTCAGGACTCAAATCCTATCCCTTAGAACCTGAGGTCTTTCAGACCTGGCAGATAGATCCAGATATCCAGGCGTTTTTGGGACAGATCCAGGGGGAAACGGTTGTTTACGCTGAGTGGATGTTGAACCCCGATTTGGGGGAACTTGAAATCATGCGCTTAATCGTTGCCCCAGAGCATCGTGGCAAAGGGGTTGGAAAAGCCTTTCTTCAGAGTTTGCTTAAGCAAGTGTCTGAATTAGAGGCCTCTTTTCCCTATCGGGCAGCATATGCACGCATTTTTCCCCAAAACGATGCTGCTCAACGCTGTTTCTCGGGGGCAGGTTTTGATCGGGTTTCCCCTGAACGCGAAGCCCATTTCAATCAATGGGACAGCGTTGATTTTGTTTGGCTGGAGCATTTTTTACAGGTTGAGGCTATAGCTTCATAAATCAAGAGCCCTTGCGGGCCCTTGATTTATTGTGTTGCGTAGATAAATATTAATTTTATTTAGAAAATTAAGATATTTAAGCTGTATATAAACTGAGAAGTTTATTTTCTGCTTCAAACGCGGAAGAACTGTTACAAAGTACAGATCTGCCGCATAGAAGTGAGCTTTATTTCAGCTTTTGGGCAATCTTCAAGAGTTCCAAATACTCTTGAGCGAGCGCACTCTTACGTTCTCCGAGCAGCGCCAATTCCTGACTGACTTGGGCGCTGTTCAGCTCATTTTTCAAAAACCTCGGCAAGAGGGTGACAAGATGCGCATCCTTGATATTTTCAAGATCCTTGCCGATTAGCTCGCCCACTGTTTTTTCAACCCATACCAATTTGGGTTGATAGCTTACAGGATCGGTATAGGCGATTGAAAGCCTGATTTTTTGCTCCAGGATCGTGCTGTCCCCAGGAGCCTGCATTTGTTCTAAAAAGAATTGCGAGGTATTAAAAGAAAAATTAGAAGTCTGAACTTTTTCGGCTTCCTGTGAAGACTGTTCAGCAGCACTGACCGCACGTTTCAAGGCTTTGGGATACTCCAGCCGGAAGCGTACATCCCGTGCAGCGACATTGATCAGTCCCATAAAGCGTTCGCCCATGGCGCGTTCCACATCGCCGAGGGTGATCATTGAGAAATAGGCACCTTTTCCTGCTTCGGTCAATTGATTGAGAAAAGCCTCATTAAAATTTTGTCCAAAACCCAAGCCAGAGAAGTAAATTCCTTCAGCGTTGTTGATACGGGTATAGTAGGAAACCCGGTTCACATCCGTATCACCGGCATTGGCGTAGGCATCGGTCAGCATGATCACGCGGTTGATCTTGTTGGGGTCATAGTATTTATTGGCAAGGGCATAGGCCTGTTTCATGCCTGCCTCTAGATTGGTTCCGCCTTCAGGGGTCATGTCCATGATGGTTTTTTCATAATCGATTGACCCATTCAGCTGATAATTTTCAAAGCGCACACGGGGTGCGTCTGAAAAACTTACCAAATTGATGATGTCACCTGCTTTTAGATTTGCTTTTAAAGCTTTTAAGCTGGCTTGAACCAAGGACAGTTTGCTGACACCTTTTTCGGGTTGAGAAGGTTCTTGCATGGAACCTGAGACATCGACCACCAAAGTTAAAACCAGGTTGCGACGTTGGGCCCGACTGATCTGAGGAGAGGAAACATGAGCCCCAAATTCATAGTTTTCAAGCCCAGTTTGTTCGCCCGCAGGATATTTCCAAATGCCCATTGAAATTTTAAACAAACCGTGAGATTCCTGGGCTGAAGAATCAAACCGGGCTGAATTGAGGAATTCCCAAGGACGCAGCAAGGTTGTACTGGGTAAATATTGATGTGAGAGCGCATATTTGCTGAGTTCTACCCCAGCTGTACTGGCTGAGTCATCATAACTGAAAAAGAAAAAGTCAGAGTTTGCCAGGGGGGCCGGAGTTTGCTGGGGAAAGGGCGTTGCTGTGGGTTCTGGGCTGGGATAGGGGGTTATCTCTGGCTGTGGTGTGGGCAATGGGGTGGGGGCCATGGAGGGTGTGGGCGTCGGGCTTGGAATAGGGTAGGGGGTTTGACCTGGTGCAGGAGTTGCCGTTGGGGTCACGCCCACCTGAAAATCATAGCGGTTAATATCGCTATTGCCGAATTTATTCGTCTTTGGAATTTCAACCCTGCGCAAGATGGAGTGATCAGTCAATACTGCCGTGATTTCAACTTCAATTCCTGGCGGAACATTGTTCATGGCATAGGTGCCTCCTGCCAAACTTGTCGCCGCTTCATAGGGTACTGAAAGATTGAGTGAGCGGGCATAAACCATTCCGCCAAGCGGAAGTCCCGAAGCATCGCTGATAGAGCCGTGAAAGGTGGTTTTTTCAATGATGGAGATGTCTGAAGTGGGAAAGGGCTGTGGAAGGGGGGCTTGACCATTTCCTGGGCTGGGGGGCAGTAAAGCAGGCGGAGAAGCAGGAAGCAAGCTATTTGGCCACCCCCGCGGAAGAATGCCTGAAGATACGCCTGAAAAATTTTGCTGAAGGGACTGGCCTTGAGCGCTTGGATCGGTCGCTGAGCCTGGCTGGCGGGTTCCCTTGGGCAGAGGAGCAATATTACTATTCATATTCCCTGGCCTGGGAGCACTCATTGCTGCAACTTGGGGGGAGTCAATCACTGGGGAATGTAGAGATTGTGTACAGGCGGTGAGACTCAAACTCAGGGTGAGGCCCCAAAAGATTTTCCATTTCATCGTGTTTGCTCCTCGCTTTTTTCTTGAATTTTTTGAAATAACTCGGGATCATAGGCCATCAAAACTGACAGATCGGGGTCTGCTTGCGCTTCACTCAGGGTGCGGTTGCCTGGATCTGTATCCAGCAGGGCTTTTTGCAAAGCCGATGAAGCGAGGGCGAGCAATTTGGGTGCCTGTTTCTGCTGAAAATTCAGACAGAGGCAGACGGCTCGGATATAGTGTAAAAGCCAGCTTTCAGGTTGGTAAATGCTGACCAGATCGAGGGTTGAGAAGGCGGCTTGAAAATCATCGGTCTTGGCCAGGGCCAAAGCCAAAAAAAGCGCTGCTTCGTTTAAGACAATGCCCCCCAAATCCTGCTTGTTTTCAGCCCGAATCACCGATTGAAAAGCTGAAATGGTTTGCTGCCAGACTGGTTTTGACGCTGAGGCATCTAAACACTGCGCCCAATTAAAACTGCAGCGGGCAAATTCGTCGAGAATATACACATCTTCAGGTGCCAGGGAGCTGGCTTCGTGAAGTATTTCACAGGCTTTGCCTAAGGCTTCTGTGCGGTCTTCTTGAGGGATTTCGGCTTGGTGAACCGCCCTGAGAAAATACATTTCCCCCAGATTGAGTTTTAAATCTGAAAGTTTGATATTTTCAGGTTTCAGACTGAGATAGGCCTCAATTGCCTGGTTTTGGGCTTCTATGGCTTCGAGATAATTCCCCCGACTCAACTCCAGCAGGGCCAAAAGGCTTTTTAATTGAAGATGATCCTGGAAGCGTTGAAATCCCATTTGCAGTGCTTTCTGAGCTTCTTCCAGGTGATTGTTTTTCAAAAGAGCCATTACCCAGGTCGAAAAGGCTTGAAAATTATCCTGCTCAGATTCAGCGGCTTCAGCTTTTAGCTCAAGCAGATCTTTAAGCAGTGAAAGATTCGCTTGGTGAATGGGAGAAAAACCTGCAAGTAGCAGCAGTTCATCAATTTGATGGGTTTGATAAGGGCTGAAAAAAAGGGCTGCAAGCTTAAGCACCAATTCCCGAGAGGGTTGACGTTCCCCACTTTCCAACATTCGGATATACGTGGCTGAAACTTCGACCTGGGCCCCCAGTTCTTCCAATGAGAAGCCTCGTTTGGTGCGCAATTCAGCCAATTTTTGACTTAAGGGGGTGGCCTCAATCTGTTTGGTTCGTTTACGTCCCATACTTCCATCCAAATAAAAACAATTTGTTTTTATAATATAAACTATTTGTTTTTAAATTGCAAGCCGAGACAGATACGCTTGATTTACATAAAAAAAAAGAGCCCTTGCGGGCCCTTGATTTATTGCATCGGTTCGGCCAGTTTGCGGGCCGTCATCCACTGCATCAACACAAAAAACAGCAGGCTGATGCTCAAGACAGCAGCCCATGAAACCAGGATGGGCGTGTCGGCATACCCTACAAATCCATAGCGAAAAAGATTGATCGTATGGTGGACGGGGTTGAATTGGCTGAGCATATTCCAGGGCGCAGGCAATTGTGCGATTGGATAAAAGACCCCGGCCAGAAAGATCATGGGCTGTAAGACAAAGGTCGTAACAAAGGTCAGGGCTTCAAAACCGCGTGCCCAGAAGCCAAAGGTGACTCCCAGCATGCCGTATTGCAGGCCGGTAATCAGCATCACAGCCAGCAGGCCCAAGGGGTGGGCAATGCCCATGCCGGGAATGAACCAGATGGTCAGCAATACTGCAACACAGAGCGTAAACAGGCCACGGGTTAAAGCGGCCAAAGAAAAGGCAATGCCAATCTGCCAGGGCTTGAGCGGGGTGACCTGAAGATCGAGAATTGAGCCCAGATTTTTGGCGATGATCAGGGCAAAGCCTGGATTGGAAAATCCAGAATTGACCATGATCATGCCCAAGAGACCCGTATAAATAAAGGCCAGAAAACTGATCCCTTCGATGCTCTTGGTGCTGACCACCACGCCAAAAACAGCAAGGTAGAGCACCATCGAGACAATCGGGCTGAAAACGGTATCGAGCATGAGCTTGCGAAAACGTTTGACTTCACGCGCATAAAGCGCCCACATAAAAGTCATGCTGTTTTTTCCTCTCCGGTAAGTTCAAGAAAAACCTTTTCAAGCGAAGCCACTTCGTTGCGAAACGATTTCAGGTTTTCGCCATAGTGTTCAAGCAGGCAGCGCATATCACAGGGCAAGTCCTCAAAGGGATATTCAAACTCAACGCCGACCTTGCGCACCCCCGGCAAATGTTCGACTTCTGTTTCAAAGAGTTCAAAGTGAATCAGCTTTTGCGAAAATTCCTGCTGAATTTCTTTGACCTTGCCTTCTTTGATGACCTGCCCTTTGTTGATAACGGTCATGGACTCACAGAGCTGTTCCGCTTCTTCAAGATAGTGGGTGGTAAAAATTATCGTGGTGCCCTGTTGGTTGAGCTGTTTGACCAATTCCCAGATTTTTTGGCGCAGGGCCACATCGACACCTGCGGTGGGTTCATCCAGAATCAGCAGACGGGGCTGGTGCAGCAGGGCTTTGGCAATCATCAGGCGACGTTTCATGCCCCCCGAAAGCCAGCGTGCTCTTTCACTCATCTTGTCAGCCAAACCCAGCGATTCCAGCACTTCGGGAATGCGCTTGCGCCGATCTGTGGCAGAAACACCGTACATGCCGCTGAAATAATGCAGGACTTCTTCAACGGTGAAAGCAGGTTCTACGACAATTTCCTGCGGCACGATGCCCAAAAGCATTTTTGCAGCTTGGGTTTGTTTCACAACATCATGCTCAAAGATCTTTATCGGCCCACTGTGGGGGTCGGGTTTGAGTGAGCCGCTGATCATGCTGATCAGGGTGGATTTTCCTGCGCCATTGGGGCCCAACAGACCATAGATTTGGCCTTCGGGAATATGCAGCGAAATATCTTTCACGGCTTTGAGTTCGGGTCGATTGGGGCTGCGATAGGTTTTGTGGACATGTTCTACAGAGAGGGCATCCATTCTGTTTTCCTCACGGTTCTTCTTAACAAGGCAGATAACTTCAGCTTACAGGAGGGTTCAGGCCGCTGAAAAGCAAATGCTTTAAACTGTCTTTCGCCAGGCAATGACTTTCTCAGTAACAAAATCTGAGAATTCGCGCAGGCTCTCGGGATTTTCAAACAGGATTTGGTTTTTAGCCAATATTTCGCTCTTCAAGGCTTCGCGCCAGACGCTATCCTGGGCCAGTTTGAGAGCCAGTTGAATGGTTTCTTCGGGGGTTTCTGCCACCGGGCCAGCTATTTTCATCAAGCGGTAAGCTCCCAAGGCCACCCGGCCCCGAAACCAGGGTGAGGCCCAGCTCACGATCGGAATCCCCAGGCCCAAACAGGTAAAGACGGTATTGCCCCCTCCGACGGGCCAGGAGTCTAAGACCACATCGACCTGTTCCAAGAGATGTAAAAACTGTGAAGGCGGCTGCCAGGGGGCAAAATGGAGCTGAGCATCAAAGCTCGCCAGACTTTTTTTCCAACGCCCCGCCAATTTTTGACAGATTCCATCCTGACGGTGCATCAGCACCCAGATCAGGGCTTGGGGGTCTTGCTTGAGAATGCCCGCCAAAATCTGATCAAAAAGGGGGTGGAATTTGAAGGGGGTCATCGGGCAGAGATAGATTCTGCGATCGGCCGGCAAACCCAGCTCTGCGCGTGAAAGCAGCGGAGAGGAACGCTTTGGTTTGCGCGGCATAACAGGCAGAGCTTGGGTGCGTATCAAGGTTTCAGTATAGTGCGCTTCTGCATCGGGGGGTTCCATCACCTCGGGAGAGAGATAATAATCAAGGCTCTTGATCCCTGTGGTTTGCATAATGCCAGGTAAAACGATTTGAATCGGGGCCAGGCGGTAATGGGCCAAACACCAGCTAAAGGGGTCAGAGCCTAAATCTGTATAGATCAAGGCTTCAGCCTGCCAGGCCGCTAACTCGCGCAGGCTTTGCGCAAGCGACCCACTTAAACTGAAAAAATTCTCTACCCGGTCAGCCAAATGCTGGGTGCGTGCATCCTGAATGGCGGGGGCAATCAAAAAAACAGCGACTTCAAATCGGCAGGGATCAAGCCCGCTGATCAGGGCTTCAAAGAGGTGCAATACCGAGTGCTCATAAAAGAAGTGAGAGACAAAGCCGATTTTTATCCTGCCGCTGCCTTTGACGAACTCAGGTTGGAAGCTGGGTAAAAACCGGGTGTAAATCTCTGCAAGTTTTTCAAAGGGGGCTCTGTTCAGTTCGGCTTGAAAAGCGGGGTAAAAGGGGGCTGTTTTGAGTTCGCGAAAAGGCTCAGCGATGCAAAGCGGGGGGCCATTTTTCAGGCTTTCTAACTGGCTGATAAAGCGCACTCTTGCGGTTTGGGCCTGTGCTGAATTTTGATAGAGCAGGGGCAGCATCAACAGGGCTTCGAGTTTTAGCGCATCGCTGGGTTTGCGTTTTTGAGCTTCCTGAAGGGCCCACTGGGCCTGTGCCTCTTCGCCAATTGCTTGATAGGCCCGTGCTAAAAAAGCATAGAGTTGAGCCTGATCCCCTTTTTGCCATTCGGGCAAAGCCCTGAGACCTTCCAGACTTTTCTGAATCAAAGGCGTATACCGGGCATAGGTTTCATAGAGCCCGAGCAGGGTCAGCCGCAGTTCCATCTCCCAGGGAAACCGGTTTAAACCGGCTTCGAGCAGTTCAAACGCCTTTTCAGGCGCTCCTATTTTCAGGGCCTGTTGGGCTCCTGCCAGCCAATCTTCTGGCCGGGCTTGGGGGTGGGCGAGCCAATTTTTCCAGACAGGATAAAGCCCTTGGGGATTGAGTTTGAGTAAGAGTTCGGCCTGCAGTGGCAAAAGCGCGAGTGCTGCTTCCGAATCAATCGGTGTCAGCGTTAAGGCTTGGCAGCAAAGTGAAAGGGCTTCTTCAGGGGCTGTGTTTCGCAGCAACCAGGCCAGATTATTCAAGCTTTCAATCGCATCGGGGGTCAGGCTTAAGGCTTGACGGTAGGCTTTTTCGGCTGCTTCAGCCTGAGCTAGATTTTGCAGGCAAAGCCCCAGAGCATGAAAGAGTTCAGGTGTGCTTTCAGCTTGGGCTTGAGCCTGTTTCAGCAGTTCAAGCGCTTCTGCCCAGGCTTTTGCTTTTATCTGCGTCAAAGCCTTTTCAAATAAGGCTTTTCCTGTGCTCAAGCTAGAAGAATTTCCGCTCAAGATGATCGGCAATAAAACCACGAATACTGCGGAGATAATCCTGGTAGGGTGTCACTTCTTGCATCTTTTGAGCCAGTTGGGCCTGGATTTTGACCTTGTCAGGTTTGGCTTCGGCTAGATTTTTTGCTATCGCCAGATATTCGGCCTCAGTTTGCGCAATGGAATGGGTTTCAGCAAAAATCTGAAGTGCAGCCTGGGCATAGCGGCTGCGTTGGCTTTGACCTGGCAAAGTGAGAATTGGGGTTCCCAAAGGCAGAAAAGAAAAGACCTGGGCGCCCAGCCCGAAATAATAGGGGTCCAGAATTAGATCCACATGCTGGGCCAAACTCATCAGTTCATGGCTGGATAAGGGGGGGAGCAACTGCAAGCGTTCTTTGCCCTCCGCAATAGTTTTTTCCCAACGGGAACGCAGGCGTTGGTTCAAGATCGCATAGGGGTGGCTCAGCACCAAAATCTCAGCTTTGGGATCTCCTGCCAAAAGTTGGGCAAGTACCTGGTCGTAGTCAGGATGAAGGCCTACGGCAGAGACAGGGCAAAGATAAAAATTGCGGGTTTCGGGCAGTTGAAAAACAGAGCGGGGCAGCAATTGCGAAAAAGGCTTGCGCAGCGGGTAGGGCAGCCCCTCCAGGGCAAAAAGCGGTTCGCTGTAATCGGCTTGCGCATTCGGGGGTTCCAGCCACTCAGAAGAGAGATAAAAATCCAGGCTCGCAATGCCGCTGGTGGTGGGGAAACCATTCAAAACGCCTTGTCTTGGCGCCAGACGGTAATGGGCCAAAAGCACAGAGTTTAAGTCATTGGGGCCCAAATCCGTGAAGATCAGATAATCCAATTCGAGCTTTAAAATTTCTTTGCGCTGAAATTCGAGATCCTTGTGAAGCACAAGATACTGTAAATCGGGATCGGAGAGCACCTGCGCAGGGGGGTCTACCGACGAGAGCAGGATCACTTGAAAATCCCGGCACAATTGTTGAATTAAGCTGAAAAGCGGTTGGTAGAGCCCTGTCTGATAATTGCACCAAATCCCCAAGCGCGGCGTGCGAAAGTCATTGCTGGGGAAAAAGGGATGGTCATCTAGATTTTTTAAGCTTTTCTTGAGCAAGGCCTGGGCCATTTCAAAAACGGGTTGAAGGGGTTCCTGACTGTTTGCCAGACGGTAAAACCCTGGAGGGCAAAGTTCCCAGAGTGGATTGTGGATAGTTTGTTCAGCCTGAAGCGCTGCTTGGATTTGGGTTTTCCATTGCGCCAACCAAAGGGCTTGCTCTTGTTGATCTGCAAAAATCCAGGGGGGATTGAGCAATTGACTGATTTTGGGCCCCGTGCTTTTTTCAGAGACGAGCATTTCGTCCCAGACCTGAGGCGATTCTCCGACCAAATTCAGGGCCTGTTGGGCTTTGATATGAATTTGGGCCCGGTTGAGCAGAAATTGTTCTTCTGGATGTGATTTGACAAAGGCTGCGTAATGTTGCAGGCAGAGGTTCCAGTTTTGTTGTTCAAAATTTAACTCGCCGAGATAGAAATGGGCGAAGCGATCGGGGCTTGGGCTTTTCAAGGCCTGTACAAAGGCCAATTCAGCCTCTTTGCGGAATCCTTTCAAGAGCAGAATCTGTCCCACCATGCAAAATGCCCGTCCCCTTTCTGGGGCATTTTCGGGGGCTTGCTCTAAAAAGGCCTGAAATTGGCGGATGGCCATTTCAGGTTGTCCAGAACTTTGCTGGAGCAAGGCCAGTCGATAATTTGCGAGGTAGTGTCGGGGTTGAATTACCAAGGCCTTGATATACGCGCGCATGGCCTGTTCCTGACTGTCTTGTTCCTCAAAAAGCAGACCCGTCTGAAATAAATCCTGTGCTATCTGCTCAGGCGTCTTGCTGGTATCTTCAGACATTTTTCTATATTCTTTCTGTTTTTGGGCTCAGTATACCCGATTTTGAAGTTTTCAGTCTGGCCTGAGATAGATGAATCGCGACGAGATATTCAGTTATTTTCGCTGCAGAGGGTAAATTTAAAGCGCTTTTTGAGCTTGACGTGAAAAGGGCTTTAAACCGAATCAGGTGAACGAAACCTGACACTCAAACCAGGAAAATTCAAGGGCAAACTTCTGAAACGTAAAAATAATCTTGGCTTTGGCCCCTTGTATTCCAGGGACGAGTCGTGTATGATTAATTTCAATGAGACTTAAGAGTCCATTCAGTTCGCTGCTATCGTGTGTTTCGTCCCTGTTCCGCCGGTGATAAGGATTCCAAGCGCTTCCCTCCCCGTCCCAGGTTCCCCCACTGTCTGCTGCGCTTCAATTGAATTGGAGTCCCATGTCCTTATCACATTTTTAAAGGTATTTTTCTCGAATGAATATTTATGTTGGCAATCTTTCCTACCAAGCTGATGAACAAAGCCTTGCAGATCTTTTCTCTGCTTACGGCGAAGTTCGCAGCGTACGCGTAATCACCGATCGTGAAACCGGTCGTCCCCGTGGCTTCGGTTTCGTCGAAATGGATTCCGCTGATGCAGGTCAGGCTGCTATCTCAGCTCTGAATGGCAAAGAACATCTTGGCCGTCAGCTGAATATCAACGAAGCACAGCCCCGCCAGGAACGCAGCGGTGGTGGTGGCGGTGGTTTCCGCGGTGGCGATCGTCGCTCTTTCAGCAACAGCCGCTACTAAACACATAGCATTGAAGGCCCTCCGTTTGACGGGGGGCTTTTTTCATGCTCATTTACGCAATCCCAGCCCTAAGTTTGGCTGATTGGGGAGAGAGTTCCTTTGCAATTTGGCTTGAGCAGGCGATCTGTGGTAACATGCCTCTGAATTTTTCCCAGGAGAATACCCCATGCAACTGGCCCGAGTGATTGGAAATGTGGTCGCCAGCCGCAAAGAAGAAAGTCTGAAGGGTGTAAAGCTGATGATCGTTCAAAAAGTGAACGATCAGAATCAACCCCAGGGTTCACCTTTTATCGCGATTGATGCAACTCATCAGGCGGGAGAGGGAGATTTGGTCTTTCTTGAAAGTGGTCGTGAAGCGGCTCTGGGTCTTGAGGCCTGGTATAATCCTGCAGATCAGGCAATTCTTGGGATTGTGGATCAGGTACACACGGTAAACTAAGACCTGTTAAGAGCTCTGCTACTTCTTTGAGCTCTTCCGGTAGATCCGTAAATGTCACGGAACCATCCGGATCTAAAAAGATTTCAATACTGTTTGTTTTGGATGCTTCCATCGTTTTGGACCTGCGCAGAATAATACTCGCTTTTAAAGCGGCGATCTTCTACAACGCCCAAGGCGTCTTCAAGAAAAGCTGAGAGTTCTGTGCAGACAGGGCCTTGCGCGCCCATGACTTCAATCTGAACGTCTCCATTGGGGGCTATCTTGATTTGAAATTCAGCTTGACTCATGGCAAACTCCTCAGCGGGTACTGTGTTTACTTAAACATACCCACCCCTTTGAATTCAAGCGTTCTCGAGCAATCCTGTTTCTTTCAGGGTGAGAAACCTACGCAGGGCCTCAGCAAAACTGCCAGAATTTTCGGCTTCAGCTTCGGCAAATAGACGTAAGGATTGCTGTACTTCAGCTTCAAGCGCATCCTGAAGGGGTTTTTCCAGTTGGATGGCTTTTAATTCAGCTTGTAACTGGGTGGATTGTTTTAAATTCCAATCCGGATAGCTCAAGTTTGAGGTCTGCAGGGTCTCTATCACCTGGGCTGAAGGGGTTAAGTTGGGGTCTTCAAATTTGGCGCGTTCGTTGGCCAACAAAGGCCGATAATAGGGCTGAGAGCGCCCAGCATCCATCAGCTCGGCCAGGGGTTCCATTTTTTCGAGAATGCCCAAGCCCCAGTCTTTTAAGAGAATGCTGCCTTCAGGTCGCAAAAGCTTCATGCCGGGCTGACGGCCTTGAATTGAAACCCAATGTTGGTTCTCATTGATCAGTTCCAATTCATCCATGCCGATGGGAGGATTGGGGTCGAGCAGGCAATAGAGCAGGAAAAGTCTGACAAAATGCAATTGGTCGGCAGTCACTCCAATATCTTCAAAGGGATTGATATCCAAGGCTCTCACTTCGACATAATCAATCCCCCGTGTGCGCAGGGCACTGAAGGGTCTTTCCCCACGGTGAGGGGGTTGTTTGGGGCGAATCAGGGCATAATGCTCGTTTTCAATCTGGAGAATATGATCATTGAGTTGCAGATACTCGCCGTTGACTTGAATTCCCAATTTTTCAAAACTTGCACAGGGGCTGCTGATCGCCTTGTAGAGACCTGCCAGATACTCGGTCAGGCTGTTGTAATTGATGGAATAGGTGCAGCGATTTGAATTGACATAGCCCAGGCGGCTCATGCGCAAAGAAGTTGCCATGGGGCCAATCAGCGTATCCTCATTTAATTTTTGCAGTTCAGGTATTTCACGCTGCACAAAACTGGGGTGCGTGACAGGCGCAGCCCCATAGAGATAGGTTAAAATCCAACACTGACGCAGATAATTGCGCATCAGAGCCAGATAATTTTCTGAAATAAAGGCATTCATACTCAAAGGGCTTTGGGTCTTGTGGTGCAGGTATTCCCAAAACTGGGGGTGAAAAGAATAATTAAAATGAATTCCAGAAATGATCTGCATCATTTTGCCATAGCGGTTGGCAAGGCCTCTGCGATAGATTTCTTTGATTTTACCTGCATGGGAATGCCCAAACTGTGCAATTTGGATTTCAGCTTCTTGAATTTGAGGGGGCATGCTTTGAAACCAAATCATTTCAGCGGGGTTCATTTTCTTTGCACTGAAGCTGTGAAGATTGCGCTGGTGGCTCAGCAGAGCATCGATTTCAGCGAAGGGGGGGGTAATCAGCTCGATCTGGGCTTCGGCAAAGTCAGTGGTGATGCCGGGATGGGTTAAAGCAGACCCCAAGGCCTGGGGGTGTGGGGTTTGCGCAAGTTTACCGACTTGGGTGACGCGAAGTGCTTCCCGCTCCAGACCTGCCTGGTACATTTCAAGCAAAGCGCTTTGGGAATCTGCTGCAAAACTATGCAGCCATTGCGTATAGGAAAGCGAGTTATTCATGTAAGCCCCTTTGATTCAGGATCGGTATGCGTATTTTAGCTGGTATTGTTCCCACTTGGGAATTGTGTCCTGAGGTCTGTTCTGTGGTAAAATTTTTGTGTCATGTAACTGGTATATGACCAGTACATTCGTGGTTCTGGGAATTCCTCCCATCAGAATATGTAAAGTTGGAACGGGATCAAACCTTGACAGACACAACAAAACAACCTAAAGCAAAGCTCACCATTACCCGGGGAGGTACTCAGGGTAAGGAATTTCAACTTGAAGGAGAACTGACTGCGATCGGGCGTTGGGATCCTGATGGCGGTGCTTTTCCTGAAATTGATTTGACCAACGATGATATTGAGGCCAAAATTTCGCGCAAACATGCCCGAATTGTGTTTCAAGAGGGCAAGTATCACCTTGAAGACATGGGCAGTTTAAATGGAACGTATATTAACCGGGGACCACGGCTGATTCCGGGTGAACCTCAGGAAATCAAGCACAACGATGAATTGATTATGGGCAAGACTTTTTTCCGTTTTGAAATTGCAGGTCAGGAATAATCAAGATTTTGTGTGTGCAGTGATTCAGAGCTAATCTGTGTTTTTCCTGCGTTATCCTGTGATACAATCAAGATTAATTATGACAAGAGGATACTGCTTGCGGAATGGCGCGTAACAACGCTCTGATTTCTCAATTTATTCGCGGCGAAGAGCGTCGACAGTTCAAGGATATTATCAAAGCGCTGGCGCTGGTGATTGACCTTGCTGAAGGGTACGATGCCCAGCATGGTTATAATGTGGCCCTCAGTGCCGTTCAGTTGGGTAAATACATTGGCTTGGGCCCAGACAAACTGCGTACTATTTTTTACGCAGGCCTTTTGCATGATGTGGGTGAAGTGGGTTTTCCCAAAGAGACCGACGCGTTTGATTTCTTTGAGTGGCAAACCCAACCCTATATCCGCCCCCATCCCCTGATTGGTGAGGCGATTGTCTCTCAGTTGCCGACACTCAAAAAAGCAGGTGAGATCATTCGCTCGCACCATGAAGCCTGGGATGGCAGCGGTTATCCCGATGGGCTCAAAGGCGATAATATCCCGATTGAATCTCAAATCATCGGGCTTTGCGATACCTTTGACGTTGCAGGCTCTGTTTACCATGACAAAGACACCCTGCGTTCCCGGCTTGCTCCCGTTTTGCGTTCGCATTTTTCACCTGATCTGATTCAAGAGTTTAAACGCATGTTGGCAGAAGCTGAACTTTGGGGAGCAAGAAATTTCAATCAGGCGGCTTGGCAGGAATTGGGCATTGACGCTGTAGATTTGGCTGTCTTACTTGAAGTTGAAGTTGATTATTTTAAAGTCACCCTGAAAACCTTTGCCAATGTGATTGACGCCAAACACCAATACACCAAGGGCCATTCTTTACGGGTCGGTGCGCTTTCACGTCGCATTGCCACCGAGATGGGCTTTAGTGAGGAGGAATCGGCCACAATAGAACGTGCGGGTTTTCTGCATGATGCCGGCAAGGTGGGTATCTCCAGATGTATTCTCGACAAACCTGGGCCACTCTCAGATGTTGAATATGGGCGCATCAAAGCGCATCCTGGCATGTCTGCTGCTTTGCTGAATACGATTCAATGTTTAAGTGACCATGCTCCTTTGGTACGGCATCATCACGAACGCTTTGATGGTTTTGGGTATCCAGACCGTCTCAAATCTGAAGAAATTCCGATTGGCAGCCGTATTCTGGCAGTAGCCGATACCTATGATGCAATGACCTCTGATCGGGCCTACCGCAAAGGGCTTCCCGATCGCATTGCCCGTGAGGAAATCATCAAGTACAGCGGTAAAATGTACGACCCCGATGTGGTCGAAGCATTTTTGCGTTTGAACAGTGAAGAGATCATGCTTTTATTTGAAGAGGCAGAAAAAAGCTCCTCGCTGATTTACTGAGTAAATGAATTCTACTGGCTACCACCCGCATTTGTTTTTGCCAGTTAACCATGCCTGGCTTTCACGTTTTAACGCCATTTATCCTGAAGCTTTTCAGAAGTGTTTTGAATATCTTCAGCTCAGTCAAATCAAAGGGCCAGTGCTTGAGTTTGGTACCTTTTTTGGCTATTCGGCCAGCGTCATTGCCTATTTACTCAAACATTTTCAGCTTGACTGGCCGCTCTATCTTTACGATTCATTTCAGGGCTTGCCTGAGCCTGAGCACAGTGTCGATCAAGCCAGCTATGAAGTCAAAGCCCACCAGGTCTGGCTCAAAGGCGCCATGAATGTGCCTGAAGAAATTCCCGACCAAATCCACAAAGGGCTTTCGGTGCTTTTGCCCTTAGAACAGATCCACGTGATTCCTGGTTTCTTCTCAGAAACCTTGCCTGCTTCCCTGCCAAAGGAGCCGGCAGCTTTGGTGCATTTGGATTGTGATTTGTATGCTTCCAGCCTGAGCGTTCTCAAGGCCCTGCTGGAAAGAGAGCTGTTTCAGGATGGCTGTCTGCTTTTGATGGATGATTACAGTTGCAATAAAGCCAATCCCAAAATGGGCCAGCGTCGCGCCTTGCGCGAAGCCTTCGCGGAGCAGGAACGCTGGAGTATATCAGAGTTTATGGGCTATGGCTGGGGCAGCAAGGCCTTTTTTGTGCACGACACTGCGGTAGAACCCGTTTAAATTTTCAGGTGCATCAGAAAATACGCCATTTTTTTACGCCACCAGGGCCAGTCATGGTTGACATCATGGCCCCAGATATCGATCCAACAGGGGATTTGCTTTTGATCGAGAATGGTTTTCAGCGCACGCGTATCCGCTAACATGGGGTCTTCCCAGGCCCCTTGGCCAACCGAAACGATGATCTGGCTTTCGCGCAGGTATTTGAGGGTTTGGGGGTCGTTCAAGTGGGGCAAGAAGGCCAGGGGGGTATGAAAATAGACCTGTGAATCCATATAGTTCCCAATAAACAGATTCAGACGATAGACACCGCTGATGGCAAGCAGGGCATCAAATTTATCGGGGTGGCGAAAAAAGAAATTGGCGGCATGGTAAGCGCCCATGGAGCAGCCTGTGGTCAGAATGCGCTGGGAGTGAAGGGGGTTGTTTTCGCGGATAAAGGGGAGAACCTCTTGCAGAATATAGCGTTCATATTGCTCATAGCGTGCGACACGGGCTGGCACAGATAAATGGGGGTGCGTCCACGACTGGGCATCAATGCCGTCGACTGTATAGATTTGAATCCGACCCGCTTCAATATCTTCGGCACAGACTTCGACCATGCCAAAATCTTCAAATTCAAAAAAGCGCCCCTCTTGGGTTGGAAAGACGAGCATGGGTTTGCCCGCGCTGCCATACACTTTGAGTGCCATGGTCTGTTCGAGTTGGGGGCTCCACCAGCTATGATAGCCAATATGCATCTGAAAAATTCTCTCCTTGAAATTTTTAGAAAAGCAGGCCTGCTTGCATGCCCAGGCTGAAACTGCCAGCTGGCCAGATCAGGTTTTTTGTCGAGGTTTCCTGGGCCTGAAACGGATTCAGCAAATAATAGCGCAGATCAAAACTCAGGTGAAGACTGTTATTCCAGCTGTATTCAAGTCCCAAACCAGCATGGCTGGTTAAGCTGAGCGGTGTTAAGGCTGGATCTGCGCTGAAAACTGGGTCAAGGCCTAAAAACACGTAGGGTCGTAGAGGAAGGGGGTAAGGGGTATTGATCATAAAGGCCAGACTGCTACTGGCTTTAAACAGGGGATAGCCCGTCAAAGCGGCAGAGAGGCCATAGAGCACACGCCAATTGGGAGAGAGATCGCTAAAGCCTGAAATGCCTGCAAACTCAGTGGTTTCTCGCCCAAAACCGGCGATCAGTTTGCCCGTCTCATCGTATTTTTCGACCTGCTTGTTCAGTGGGGCCAAAAGGGTTTCCTGACTGAAGGAAAAACTATGACCTGCCCTTGCCGGGGCAGAAAACAGACTGAGAAAAAGCAGGGTCAGCAGTAAACGTTTCACTTGGGTAAATAGTCCGGTTGAAAGTCGCAGGGGTCGAGGTGTTGGGTGCGGTTGACGAAACGGATATAGCGGCGATCGCCTTCCAGGCCAATCAGGCTGAGCGAGGTATTGTCGATGCAAATAAACAGATTTTCTGAGGGGGGAACGGCTGCCACAACGCCCAAGAGTGCGCGGATAAAACCGCCATGGGTGACCACCAGGCCTTGAGCTTTGGCTGGCTTTTGCGCAGACAGTGCCTTTAAAAAGTCGCGGGCCCTTTGCCACAAGACTTCACGCGATTCTCCTTCAGGCACCACGCCCCAGTCACGGGCCTGTTTAAAGCGAGAACAGTCTTCAGGGTAGCGTTCAAGGGCTTCAGGCCAGGTCAGACCTGAAAAGATACCTGAGCTGACTTCAACCAATTGGGCATCGGCTTCAGGCGTTGGTATTTGCAGGGTTTCGGCAATGACCTCTGCGGTTTCCCAGGCACGTTTGAGTGGGCTGGCCAGAAAAAAATCAGGGGGGGCTTCGCGGTAATGCTCTTTAAGATGACGTGCCAAACAGGCAGACTGCTGTAAACCCTGGGGGGAGAGCGGGAAATCTACACGACCCTGCATTACCCCACGGACATTGCCCTCTGATTCGGCGTGTCTGACCAGCAATAATTCCATTGTTTGAAGCGCTTTAAAACCCGGCAGAAACAATCTGCCGGGTTGTTTGCTTACTTAGCGCAGGATGTTGGCATGCATTTGGCTGGAAATTTCAGCCAAAACAGCCTTCATACCATCAAGGTCGGCACCGGCACGAATGGCGGCACCAATGCCAATGCCCTCAGCGCCGGTTGCAACGGCGGCTTGAACATTGCCTGCATGCAGTTTGCCACTGACCATGACAGGGATATTGACAGCAGCACGAATCGGTGCCACATGGCTGATATCACCGGTGATATTTTCGATTTGCAGCAGATCTGCACCTGCCGCTTCGAGCTGACGGGCCAATTCAATCTGCTCTTCTAAACCGAGAACGCCAGGAACGGTGACGCAGACGGGGACACGGCCCTGAATCCGGGCGGTCAGGTCATGGGTCCATTCCATCACCATTTCGGGAGAGATCAGCGCGCCTCTTTCATAAATCGGCGCAAAATTGCCCAGCTCAACAAAATCTGTGCCCCATTCCAGAGACGCTTCAAGTTCAGCCGGAGAAAGCGAAGAAACAAACACAGTCAGGTCAGTATGGGCTTTGACCCAGGCAATGCTTTCAGGGTGAACAGAGAGGTCAATGGAGCTTGCTTGGCCTTGTGCGGCCTGCGCCACAGTCTGGATTTCGGCGGCATTGAAATTTTCAATCCCGGCAATTACTTTCAGAAAAGGTTTTTCAGCAAGCAAACGGGCAAGAATGGGATGTGTCACGCGGATTCTCCTATCGCATATTGTGGTAAGTCCCAGAGGACATCAACCAACAGGATAGCACAGATTGGGCCGAAATTGAACGTCAGCCGCAACAGTTCTCCAACCACATTGAGCCATCCTGCCAGTATTCTTTTTTCCAGATCGGCACGCTTGCTTTCAAGGTATCAATGATAAAATGCATGGCTTCAATGCTTTCTTGGCGGTGAACCGATGAAACAGCGATGGCAACAGCTGCTTCGCCAATCTCAATTCTGCCCACGCGGTGAATCACCCCGATACGCTTAAGCGACCAGCGTTCACGCGCTGTTTGAAGAATGCTTTGAATCTCCAGCAGGGCCATTTCGGGATAACACTCATATTCAAGATAGAGCACCCCCTTGCCCTGGTTGTGATTGCGAACGCTTCCCAAAAATAAAGAGCTGGCACCGGCCTCGGGGTCGGCTACACTTGCCAGCAGTGCAGAGATATCAATCGCAGAAGCGATGATTTCAATTTCATCACGCTCTGTTTTCAAGGTTTGTTTCACAAACTCAGAAGCTTGCATGCCTAACCTCCACTCACCGGTGGAATCAAAGCCACCTCATCGTTTGTTTTTAGGGGCGTCGTTAAATCTCTGACATAGCGTTGATTGAGAGCCAGTCGGGTATGTTTCAGATCCTGTTCCAATTCAGGGAATTGCTGTAAAAATGCCTTGAGGCAGGTTTCAAGCGTGGCTTGTTCAGGAAGCTCAAGCTCTATTTGGCCTCTGCCTGTTTTTTCGCGCAATTGGGCAAAGGTTTTGAGGGTAATTTTCATGTATTTGTTTCCTTAAAACTAGTCTTGAGGGCCTCCAGGCCACCGCTTAGGCTCACCGTTTGCAGATAGCCGACATTGCGCAGAATT
Source organism: bacterium (Candidatus Blackallbacteria) CG13_big_fil_rev_8_21_14_2_50_49_14 (assembly GCA_002783405.1). Classification (NCBI taxonomy): domain Bacteria; phylum Candidatus Blackallbacteria; species bacterium (Candidatus Blackallbacteria) CG13_big_fil_rev_8_21_14_2_50_49_14. Next base: position 38,324 of record PFGG01000050.1, read on the forward strand.
TGTGCTGCTTGCCGTGAACGGATGCCGCGTTGGCAAAACAGCAAAAGTTCCTGTGATTTTGGGGTGGGCCAGGTGGTGGGGGCAGAGAGGTCAAGCCATTCTGCCCCTGAAAGCTGAGCAGGCAAAGCATCTCCTGGGCTTGGACGCAGATCACAGAGCCGAGCCTGTGGGTGGGCCTTGAGCCAGGCTTCAAGTTCTGAAGTCTGAATTTCACTGACGGGCTGACACAGTTGCTTTAAGCTTTTGAGCGGGGCCGGTTCTGGGCCACAGCCTGGGCATTCGGGGTCTTGGCTGAGCTGAATTTTTTCAAGCTCCAGGTTCATGCCATTCCAGAGCAGCAGTTCTGGTTTGGGGGGGCGCTCAGGCCAAAGCAAATATTTCAAAGCTTCGAGTGCCTGAAATTGGCCGATGATGCCGGGCAAAACCCCCAAAATGCCCCCTTGGTTACAGTCGGGAATGCTGCCAATATCAGGCAGCTCAGGAAAGACACAACGGTAACAGGGCCCAGCGGGGTGAAAGCACGCCACCTGGCCATCAAAGCGGTAGACACTGCCATAAATCCAGGGAATCTGCGCTTCGCGGCAAGCCGCATTGAGCAGGTAACGCAGAGGCAATTGATCGGTTCCATCAATCACCAAATCCCAATCTTCCAGTCTCTGCGAGATATTTTCGGGCCCCAAGGCTTCTGGATAACTGAAAACTTCAATTTCAGGATTCAGGGCGTTTAAGTGGCTTTGGGCCTGCTCGGTTTTGAACTTTCCCAGATCTTGAGGGGTATAGAGTATTTGGCGCTGTAAATTGCTGAGCTGAACCTGATCCGGGTCGATCAGCCCCAAGGAGCCCACTCCGGCAGCCGCCAGATAGAGCGCAGCAGGACAACCCAAGCCCCCTGCGCCGACGATCAGCACCCGCGCATTTTTGAGCCGCAACTGGCCAGTTTCCCCCAGTTCAGGCAGGCTGATCTGGCGACTGTAGCGAATTTTTTCAGCAGGGCTGAGCGTTGACATCAAGCCTTTTACATCCCATTATTCTGAAGTGCTTTCATGATACCGCTGAATGGCGATATTTTTCAGGGCCTGGGGAATTTTTTTGAGTACGGGATCATTTATTAAGCGTTCAGGATCTTTTTCACCGTTGATATTGACGATCATCAGGCGACCAGCCCCCGTCTGTGAACAATTGACGATGTGAAAAAGGGCTTGTGTTCTTTCTGCCCGGAAAATACCTCAGGGGCATGCTGTTTCTTCCCTTACGATTTGATTAAGCGGCCATAAAAATCAGTCAGGGCTTCGGGAAGGAGTTCCGGTCGTGGCAAAATGCGATAGCCTCCTTGCCCCAACATCATGGGCAGATAATTGCGTGCCAGACTTTCAATGGCCAATGCATAAATCTGCACGCGCTTTGAGCGCGCTTCCTGAATGGCCTGGCGCACATCAGCCAGACCGTATTGGCCTTCATAGCGATCGTAATCATTGGGTTTGCCATCCGAGAGCAGTAAAATCCAACGCGAACGGCTCTGTTCTTTTTCAAGCAGACTCGTGGCATGCCGCAGGGCGGGCCCAATCCGGGTATAGCCACGGGGCTCGACTGCCCCGACCCGTGCCGAAGCCTGACCCCAGTTTTCATTGAACGATTTGAGGATCAGGTATTCACACTGATTGCGGGTATGCGAGGCAAAGCCGTCAATCTGAAAGCGGTCTCCCCATTCAGAGAGCAGTTCAGAAAAAAGAATGACTGCTTTTTTTTCGACATCCAGCACCCGCTGACCGCCGGTATAGCCATCACTTGAAAGGCTGAGATCCATCAAGAGAATCAGTGAAACTTCGCGTCTTTTTTTTCGTTGACTGAGATAAATCTTTTCTGAAGGGGTGCGTCCTGCAAAGCGTTCAGCAAAATTCTCGACCAGGGCTTCGTAATCGGGTTCTTCGCCCTGGGTTTGCCGCCTGACAGTCTGCCAGGCATTGAATTGCATGCTGAAGCGTTTGCGCAGATGATTGAGCACCCGACCATGGTCTTGAAGGGTTTGCTGGTAATATTCCAGGTCTTTTTCATGTTGAAAACGGGGATAGACCTTGCACCAGTCACGGCGGTACGCTCGTTTGCGGGTATCCCATTCGTCATAGCTCAGGCAATGCCCCTGCCATCTTGAATCTTCTACATCCGGGACTGAAATTGAAGAAATAAATTCAGCCTGCAGCACCGAATGGGCTGTATCATCACTGCGGGTGAGTTTGCGCAAATCCACTTCCTGAAGCGCATCGGCGTGGGCATCGAGCTCGTCTGAACCATCGGCATCCCGCCAGGTGCCTTGGAACTCTTCAAGGGTTTCGACCTTTTCAAATTGGTGTTGGAGGGTATAGGCCTGCATGGCTTCTTTGTCCATGGCTTCGATTTCGATCTGTTCACGGGCGGGGGCTTGGCGGGAGGTCATTTCCCCCGTATGTCCTTCTGGAAGGTTTTGGGAGGTATGGGCTTGAATTCTATCTGTCGGGTTCTCAGATTCCATCCAATGTCCCCACAGCAGGGCCTGAGCGGCCTCAGTCTCAGCCTGGGAGTTAAGTGTCTGAATCAGCGCTTGAAAGGGCTCTGCCATGCCAGGAAAGCGTTGGTAAAGCTGCTTGAGAATCTGGGGTGAAACTTCTTTTGCTTTTTGACGGGAAAGTTTCAAATCGTGATTCTGCGTATCCTGCCAATTGAGGTTTAATTCGCGTTGAATGCTTAAATAGCAGACCCGAAAGAGATAAAAGAGCAAATTGTCTTCGACGCTTGCCGCAAGACTGACAGAGGCAGGCAGATAGAGGATATTTCCGCGCACTCCGCCCTCCTGCTCGGCCCTGAGTATTTCAACGTGAGCTTCACAGAGCATGCGCGCAATCAGCGTGAGTCGGGTATGGATCTTTTCAAGTTCCAAAACATTGGTTGACGTTTCTGAGCCGGGCTTAAAGCTTGCAAGCCAGTTCCAGGTTTTTTTAAACAGAAGCTGATCCCAATCCATACCCAGCCTCCTTAAAAATACAGAGCGATTAAATCGCGCAGGGCCAGACGGGTATCCGCTTCATCCGTTAAAGGTTCGGCGATCCCGACTTCACAGGAAAGACGGGGCGGTAAGCCATCTGCGATCAAGGCTCCTGCGTCTATCAAGAGGCGGGTAGAAACCGTTTCGGCAAGCCCCCACTCCACAAGTTTTCTTATTTTACCTGCCAATTGAACCAATTTTTGCGCCCGCGCTGTATCCAATCCAGTTTCAGCGATCAGGATTTCAGTTTCAATATCCGCTTTGGGATAATCGAAACTAAGCGCCAAAAATCGCTGGCGGGTAGAGGGTTTAAGCTCCTTGATCCCCCGTTGGTAACCAGGATTGAAGGAGGCAATTAAGATAAAACTCTCAGGTGCTTTGAGGTTTTCGTTGTGCCGCTCGAGAAAAAGTTCACGGCGATGATCCGTCAGCGAATGAAGCACGACCAGGGTATCCGGGCGTGCTTCTGCAATTTCATCCAGATAGAGAATCGCGCCTTCGCGCACAGCCCGTGTTAAGGGGCCGTCCTGCCAGACGGTTTCTGCTCCCTGAATCAAATAACGGCCCAATAAATCGACTGCTGAGGTCTCTTCATGGCAGGAAACCGTGATCAGTTTTTGATTCAAACGGGCCGCCATGTATTCCACAAAGCGAGATTTGCCTGACCCCGTAGGGCCTTTGAGCAGCAGCGGCAGACGTCGCCGCCAGGCATGCTCAAAGATCTGTATTTCCTGTCCGATCGGGCGATAATAGGGCAAGTCAATGCTTTGCATGGGCTCAAGCTGGCTGAACAAGTGCGTTGACATCTTCGATTTCCTCCTCTGAGGGGCTTCTGCCAGCTTCTACTGAAGGCAGACCGTATTGGATAAAGGTCCAAATAAACAGAATGATGCCCGCTGTAAATAAGCTTGCTGCCAGAAGCAGGCCGATAAAATGTACCTGAAGCTCTTTTTGCACCAGCAAAAATTCGAGGCCCATTTTACGTTCCAGATAGACCTGGGTGACCCCAGCGACCGCAAATGCGCCAGTCATGCCCACCATGCCAATATTTGAAAGCCAAAAAGCCAGCATGCCGCTCATGGAGTTCCACAGTTTGCGGCCTGTGAGTTCAGGCAGGGCATAGGTCGTAATCGCCATCACGATCATGGCATAGGCTCCCCAAAAGGCCATATGGCCGTGCATGGCGGTGACCAGGGTGCCATGGGTATACATATTGACTTGGGGCAAGGTATGGGCAAACCCGAGAAAGCCTGCGCCGACAAAAGACATAATCGCGCAGCCAATCGTCCAATAGAGTGAAATTTTATTGGGATGTGAGCGACCAGAGCGACGGTACATGCTGATGGCAAAGAGCGCCATGCCCAAAAAGGCAAGGGGCTCAAGTGCTGAGAAGATGCCGCCGACAATCAGCCAGTATTTGGGGGTGCCGATATAGTAATAATGGTGACCGGTGCCGAGAATGCCAGATAAAAAGGTAAGGCCCACGATGATATAGAGCCATTTTTCAATTACTTCACGATCTACGCCTGTCAGTTTGATCAACAGATAGGCCAAAATCGAGCCCATGATCAATTCCCAGACGCCTTCTACCCAAAGGTGAACGACCCACCAACGAAAGAACGAATCCATGGTTTGGCTGTCAAAGTAAATCATGCCGGGCAAATAGAGCAAGGCCGCAGAAAACAGACCCATAAAGAGCACAATGCCTGTGGTACTGTATTTTTTGCCTTTTAAGACCGTCATGCCGATATTAAATATAAACATCAAGACATTCACCACCACCAGATAATCCAGCGGACGGGGAATTTCGAGGAATTTACGGCCTTCCCACCAATTCAAGTGAAAGCCAATAATGGCGACCACGCCAACAACGATCAGCGATAGCAATTGCACATAGGCCATTTTAACCGAGAAAATTTCCCTGCCCGCTTCATCAGGAATGATATAGTGGGCCGCGCCCATAAAGCCGCAGAGCAGCCAAACTACCAGCAAATTGGTATGGGTGGCACGGGCGGCATTGAAGGGGATCCAGTCATGCAGTCCATCCATGCCAATCCGGGCAAAGCCCATAATGAATCCGTAGACGATTTGTAAGCTGAAAAGCAACATACAGGTTGCAAAGAACCAATAGGCCACCTTTTGTGATTGGTATTTCATAATCTTTCCTTTCTAGCTGCCTGCTTCTGATTTGAGATCAGGTTTGGGAGGGAATCCATTCAGATCCATTTCGCCGATCCATTTAAAAAAGGCAATTAAATCATCGGTTTCTTCGGGTGTGAAATGGTATTTCACCATTTTGCGCTGACCGGGATACATGGCCTGGGGATCTTTTAGAAAGGCTTTGATCCAGTCGGGGCCTCTTCTTTCAATGACTTTGGTTAATTCAGGGGCATAATAGGCCCCTTCGCCTAATAGGGTATGGCAGCCCATGCAGTTGTTTTTATCAAAGAGGTGTTTTCCCCGTTTGACAGCGTCGCTGATATTGGCTGCGTGGGTCTGTTCTGGTACTTTTCCGATCGAATCTACCGTCAGGTAGAGAAACACACAGGAAAAAACCAGGGTTCCGCTGAGAAAAAACAGCCGGGCCTGGGATTTTGAGAGCATATGGGTTCTCCTTTCAGAGATTGTCTATGATATTCAAGCTTAGGAATAAATGGCTGGATCGTCTTTGCGCTGGCACAAAGAGCGCCCCGGATCGACGGGCTAAGATATGAAAGTGAAACTTCCTGGAGGAAATCAATATGAAAAAAACATTTACTTTACTTGCACTCAGTCTGTTCATCGCACCTCTGATTTCACCCTTGGCAGCAGAAAGCCGACCCGCGATAAAAAACCTGCGCTATGAAGAAGATTGGTCAGCTCTCAAGCAAAACCAGGATTCAGCTGATTTTTGGGATACCCTGAAGTATCTTCCCTTGAACGAAAGTGGAGACATTTACTTATCCCTGGGGGGTTCCTGGAGGGTACGCGGAGAGGGCTGGACAGGTTATGATTTTAAACCCGATCAAAATGCTGTCTTTGCGCTGAACCAACTGCGCTTGAACGCTGATTTTCATGCCACAGATTTTTTCAGACTTTATCTTGAAACCTTGAGTGCATTGGGAACCCCCCGCAATCTTCCAGGCGGAATTGCCAACAACCAACCTGCAGGCTTAAGAGGTATTGATCTTGATTCAATAGATTTACAAAACGCTTTTTTTGATTTGAAATATGCCTGGGACCCCACAAGCTATATCCTGCTGCGCCCAGGCCGTCAGGAAATGGATTTTGGCAAACAACGCCTGATCAGTTCACTGGTTTGGGTCAATACCCGGCGCACCTTTGACGCCGTCAGTCTGATTGGACAGGTGGGAGGCTGGAACTTGAGAGGTGTTTATGCCCAATGGGTAAAAACCCAAGCCTGGAATTTTAATTTGAGTGACGCAGGCACCTCTTTTTATGGCTTGTATTCGAGTGGCCCACTGTTTGACGGTTGGAATTCTGACCTGTATTGGTTGGGGCTTCACAAAACCAGTACGGCTTATCAGGGGGTGACGGGTCAGGAAGAACGTCAAACCTTGGGCCTGCGTTTGAATGGTAAATTACCTTTTGGTATTGAAACTGATGCAGAAGGAGCCTATCAGTTTGGATCTTTTGCAGATCAGAGCATTGCTGCGGGATTTGGGGCTGTTGATCTGAGCTATCCCCTGGATTTGCCCTGGAAGCCCCAAGTGGGTTTGGGTTTGAATTATGCAAGCGGGGATAGCAGCCGTTCAGATAAAAGCCTGAATACCTTCAATCAACTCTTTCCCTTGGGCCATGCCTATTATGGCTTAATGGATCAATTGGGCCGACAGAATGCGATCGATCTGCGTGGCAGTCTCAACGTCAAACCCTGTCCAGAATTAAGCCTGGCTTTGGATGGGCATGGTTTCTGGCGAGTCAGCAATCAGGATGATGTGTATTCTGTAGCTGGAACGGTGGCACGAAAGGCAGCTTCGGTTCAAGATAATTATCTGGGCTTTGAAGCAGATTTAACAGCTACCTGGAAATGGGACAGCCATTTCTCTACCTTGGCTGGTGTGAATCTGTTTGTACCTGGCAGTTTCTATCAAGAGGGGGGAACCTCTGCTTTACAAACCTTCAGCTATTTACAGACCCAATACAGTTTCTAAATTCTTCGTTTGTTGCCATACCGGGCCTCTGCCAGAGAACAGAGGCCTTTTTTTATGGTTTTGGAGGGATAGACTCACGTACAGAACGGGGAAGTTTACTCAGCACCAGCAAGTACGAATGTTCAATCTGCTTGAAAATTTCTATATCAGGCAAATCAGAATCAAAACTTACCGTATTCCAATGACGTTTGTTCATATGCCAACCGGGTGCCACGGCTTCATAGTTTTCCCGCAAGAGTTCAGCCAGTTTGGGCTCAGATTTGAGATTGACCCGCAAGGGCATGACGTCAGGTCTGCACAGGGCAAACATTTTCCCCGCCACTTTAAAAACACATACTTCTGGGCCAAAGGGAAAGGTTTCTTCTGCCGCAGGCAAGGACAGGCAAAATGCCTTTAATTCTGAAAACTGCATGGTTAAATTGCCTGCGTGGATTTTTGGGCATGGACCCAAATCCAATCAATCTTTTCAACGGGATCAACTTGCAGAGTTTGTAAATGAATCAGTTCAAGTCCTGATAGTTTTAGAAGGTTATGAATTTCCTCTGGGGTCCAGCTGACATGAGGTTCATAGGTTGAAAGTGCAGCATCAAAAGTACCTGAAGGTGAATGCATAAACTGGCAGAGGATTTGTCCCTCAGGTGCGAGTTTTTCTGCAAAACCTTGTATATATTCTGTGACCAAATGTTTGGTAAGGTGTTGAAAAACGGTATAAGAGAAAACGAGATCAATGCCCGAGGGAACTTTCTGCTGCCATTCTTCAGCCAAGACGGGCTCGAAATTGTGAATTCCCGCTGAAACTAAGTTTTGTCGGGCGCGCTCAAGCAGGGGTTTACTGACATCTATACCCCAAATTTTTCCAACCAAGGGTGCAATGAGTTTTGATTCTCGACCGTATCCACAGCCAATAACAGCAACCTGCATATTGGTATTCAGGGGGCAAAAATTTTGAATAAACTCTGCTTCATTGCCGTGATCAATCAGGCCCTGCTCTGCCTGATAATGGGGATGATGATCAAAATATCCCTGTTCCTGCATTTCCTTCCAATGATTCAGATTGCTTTGTTCAGCATAGTGAAAGGCTTTTAATTTGTTTGAAATTTCGGTATGTTTGGTTTCAAAGTAGTGGTCTCCAGGAAACCTGGATTTACCTGCTTCGCAGAGCTGCTGGGTAAACTCTAATAAACCTAACTGCTCTGCAAAGCTGATAAATTTAAGTAAGACCTCATTGCAAAGTATATCGTCGAAATAGAGTGTGTTGACAGCCGCTAAAAATTGAGGTTGGGCTTCATTGTAATTTTGTAAGTAGGTATAGCCCAAAGCCAGGTAGTAATGTATTAAGCCTTTGGATTTGAGATCAAGTTCAGGTTTTAAGCTGGCCTGATGTAATTTTTCAACAGTATCAGCTATATTTTTCTGGGTGTTTAGGTTCTCATGTGACCAAATCAAAAGCGATTGAATGCTGTTCATATTGTTTCCAGGAAATTTTTGCAGTCTATAAATTTTAGCATAGCGATTTATATCCTCAACTTATTAAAAACTTGAAACCAAGTATAACTTTATTCGATTTTTGCGCTGGCACAAAGACAGCAGGGATTTTAGACAGGATAATCCCACTATTACCAATGCAATTCTGTGAAACAAGGGAAACGAATCATGCTGAATGAACTTGATCAGAAAAAATTATTCCATCCCACAAATTCTGAAAATCAGCGTCAGCTGTATCCGTTTTTAGAAAATTTGCCGGGGGGTGGATTGATTTGGATTGTATTTTGGTTGGAAATTCTGACTTTTGCTTTGTTTTTTCTAGTCTTTGCTTGGATAGGCAGAACAGATCGAACCGTCTTTATCGAGGGGCAAAAGCTATTGCATCCTTTACTGGCGACTTTGAATACAGTGGTCTTGCTTACGGGCAGCTGGTGGGTGGCCCGTGCCGTTTTCTTAGCGCGCAGTCCTGAAAAGATCTCCGCTTGGTTATATGCCACAGGCTTGTCTGGCTTTCTTTTTATCCTGATCAAATCTTGGGAATACACTCAGATTTTTAAACAGGGGATTTCGCTTTCGAGCAGTATCTTTTGGTTTTTTTATTTGTTTTTAACACTCTTACACCTGGCGCATGTTGCGCTCGGTGGGGTGATTTTTATCTGGCTTGGTTGGAAATCCAGCAGCGAAAGATTGCAGACAGAGACCCTTGAAGCTGCAGCAATCTACTGGCATATGGTCGATATTATTTGGTTGATCTTATTTCCTTTGATCTATTTTACGCGTTGAGGTATCACTATGAATTTTACTCACAGGGAATCATCTCTCAACCTTCAAGTGGTTTGGGGAGTTCTCCTTCCTTTAACGCTGGGAAGTTATTTATTTGCAGAAAAAATGAATTCTGTAAGTACTGTAAATGCGATTGTACTTCTGCTTGCTTTAGTTAAAATTTGGATGATTCTTTCTGAATTTATGGAGTTGCGCAGAAGAAGTTCAGGAATATTAGTCTTTACGTTTGGTTTCTTTCTTGTGATGGTCACAAGTTTGATACTGTTGCGATTGAACTAAATTCCTGAACTTTGAAGATTGAATCTTTCGTGTTTAGAGTTTTCCGGCTTGTTTGAGCAGGAGCATCTTAAAGCGAGCCGGTGCCTTGACCGAATGCGGAACCCCCGCTGGTAAAGTAAAACCTTCTCCAGCTTTCATCACAATCGCTTTGTCTTCCAGCATCAGAATGCCTTCGCCTTCAATGACCTGTATATATGCTGAGAAAGGCACACTGTGGCCCTTCAGGCCCTGGCCTGCATCAAAGGCAAAGAGGATCAGCTCATATTGTGGCGTTGAGAACAAGATTTTTTTTGCGGGTTTTTCAGGATTGTATTCAATCTGGGCTTGTATAGATTCAGCATGGGCTTGTGACTGAGTTTCAGCCAAAGCCATGCCCGTGCTCAAGCTCAAAGCCAAGAACATAGCACTCAGGAGAGAGATTCGTTTAAAACTTTTCATGGTATCGATTTCCTTTTCTTATGAATGATTTTTTGAGAATTCAGAATTTTTGGCCTGGCTCAGTGTGAGTATTCCCAGCCAAGCTACTGATAGGGTCATACTCAGCGCGCCGATTACCACAAAAAGTGGGGGAAAATGCCAGAGCACTTCCATGAGAATGCCAATCGGCATCAGCAGTCCCAGCAAAGCCAGCACAGAAATTGTTCGGGCCTGTTTGGTCGGGTAGGGCAATCGCATCAGGAGATACCCCATTACCAGATTGAGAAAAGCCAGTAAGTTGCCATGTACATGGGCCAATTTAGCCTCAAAGTGGGGGCCCGTGGCTGAAGCTGCAATCCAGGCTTCTTTGCCGGGGGCAAAGTCGCGCAGATAAATCAGCAGGAAGCCATAGGCCATGAAGCCCGCCAGGGCCAAGAGGCCAATTCCAAGATTGGCATGTCCGGGAGGACAGAGATGTTTTTTTAGAGACATGTAGAAAACCTCCTTTAGAGGGTGACTGAGTTTAAAAAGATTTCCAGATTTATTTCCAATTGAATCTCCAGGGTATGGGGGGCAAAAAAGAGCCCTTCCGATACCTGGTTGAGAAAGAGTGAGCCAAAGAGTTGTGTCATGAGTAAACGGGACAGAGCATCTGGTGGTAAATCAGCTCTTATTTCACCACTATCTTGCCATTGTGTGAAACATGTACCAAGTTCTTCTCGGGCTTGCAATAAAACTTGTTTGAGCCAAGCCTGTTTGAGATCGGGCTCTACTTCACTTTCAAGCAGTACAATTTTGAGCAAGGGAAAAATCTGACTGAATTGGTTTGCCCGTATTTGAACAAATTTCTGTAAAACCTGCCGGGGTGAGCCTTGCTGAAAGTCTGATGCGTTTAAGTCTTGCGCTATATTCGGATCTAAAAGAGAAATTAGAATATCCCGTTTGCTGGCAAAATGTCTGAAAATCGCCCCTTCGGTAATCCCTACCTGAGCTGCCAGCTTGCGTGTAGAAGTTCCATGGTAGCCGTGGTGGGTAAAGAGCTCGCGTGCTGCAGCTAAGATGCGCTGACGGGTGGAAGTGATTTCAGACATGTTGCTCCCATGTAAGTAAATGATTACTTACATCCTAGATCAGAATCTGAATAAATTCAAGCCAGATCCTGAAAATAAAAGTGATAATTAAATAAAAGGGTGATCTCAATGAAACGCAGTGAAGAACTGGCTCCCCTGTCTCGAGAGCATCTAACGGCTTTGATCCTGGTGTATTGTCTCAAACATGGCCGATCTTCGAACCCGCGCTATCCTTGGCCGGAGGATCCTCTGCGTCAAGGCGCAAAGGCACTGCAAATGTGGCAGGATGAGTTGCATTGGCATTTTGAAGCCGAAGAGCAATTTTTGTTTGCTCCTTTTGAAGCGCAACTCTCTCCTGAATTGCAACGGATCAGTCAGGAATTGCTCAACGAGCATACCCAAATCCGCAAACTCATTTTGGGGCTTGCCAATCAGTCTGAAACCGAGACTGTTAGGGCTTTGATGCAGCTTGGAATTTTGCTCGAAGCCCATATCAAAAAAGAGGAAAAGGTCTATTTCGCGGGATTAGAATCTGAACTGCCAGAGGCTGCCAGAGTCCAGGCTGGGCAAGCGATTTTGGACTTTTATGCCCAACGGGAACCCTTTGTCTGTATTTTTACCGGCGAAAAACGCACTTTGCGCTTCTGAAGCGTACCTTGCGCCAGCGCAAAGATGGCTTTGATTGCATCCTTTATGCTTAATAAAAATTGCGAGGATGGATATCATGCACATGTTGGAGAGCAAGGTGAGTGATCTTTTGCAGGAGGACCCCCGTCGAGCAGCTATTTTTGAAAAATATGCCATTGATTATTGCACTTGCAATCATCTTACCTTGGCTGAGGTTTGTCAAGAAAAACAGCTTGATCCTGCTAATTTACTCAGATCTCTTTCTGAAAAAGCTGATGACAAGGTCGATACATTTGTCTCCATTCAAATCACTGCCTTGGCAAATGATATCGTCAATCGCCACCATCAATATGCCCGTGAACAGGGAACGTGGATTTTGTCACTTTTGGATAAGGTTTGCCGAGTGCACGGCCAGAGAGAATCCCGCCTGACAGCTATCCAAGCGGTTTTTCGGGAAATGAATCAAGATCTACTTCTGCATATGCAAAAAGAAGAGCAGGTACTTTTTCCCATTTGCAAAGAATTGGAACAGGCTCAGGCAGAATTTGAAATGCACTGTTGCGCCTTGGAAAATCCTATTCAGGTCATGCAATACGATCACGATCTTGCCAGTGAGCAGTTGAAACAATTGCAAAGCCTGAGCGATCAGTATACGCCTCCAGAATGGGCTTGTAACTCTATGCTTGCCTTGTATCAGGCATTAAAAGACTACCACTCTGATCTGGAGGTACATATGCACCTTGAAAATAATATACTCTTTCCTGCAGCCTTGCGCAAAGAAGCACTGTTGATGGGCTCTGCCGATCCTTTTCAAGAAGAGCGGCCCTCATCAGGTTTTGAGGGCGGACTGAGCGCCTTCAGGCCAAAAACGGAATAGGCGTCTAAAGGTTTGGTCTGTCCGGCATAAGGCAAGATAAATTGCTCAATAAATTCGGCATCTTCCCCGCAGATACAGCTCTCATGTTTTTCTGAAAACCAAGGACTTTGAAGGATTTCAGAGCGCATTTGAGAGAGAGGTTTTTCAGAAATCCTGCCCAGACTGTATTGCAGAAAATTACAGGGCAGGCATTCTCCATTGGCACTGATGCTCATAAAATTAGTTGCTGCAGGACAGTTGGGAGATGATAGGCTCCCATAGATATCGCGATGAATGAGTTTTTGTCCATTGCTGAGAGTTGGAGAGTCATGAAAGAGTTTCTCGATAAATGCGCTATCTTCGAGGCGCATTAAAAGATCCGTTTGTGCATCCCATTTCCCCACAGGTTCTGCAATTTGAATATGAAAGCGAATATCTTTTTTAAGGGTAAAATCATATAGCATCTGAAACCCTTCAGAATAGAGCGAAGTGCGTGTAACAACTGTCGAAATTCCACAGAGAAGACCGGCCTTCAGGGTGTCTTCAATGGCTTGTAAAACCCTTTGGTGTGATCCTTTCCCACGAATTTTATCGTGTTCTTCAGGAATGCCTGAATCCAGACTGTAGGTAATTTTGTCAATCTGCAGGTCTTTTAACCAGTCTATTCTTTCTGCAGTCATGGCCCAGCCATTACTGATCAGGTTGAGGTAAGTGGATTCTGGGTGTGCGTAGCCAATCAGTGCTTCCAGCCTTTGTGGATCGAGAATTGGCTCGCCACCTTGAAAAATATAATGAAAAACACCCATTTCAAAGGCTTCATCGCAGAGACGTTTGTAAACTGTCAAATCAATTGGTTTTGATTTGACAAAGGTTTCAGCATAGCAATACGAACATTTAAGATTGCAGATTGGAGTAATATCAAGGGCCAGGGTTCTCAGTTGACCCGGTCGATGTGCCGCCTGTCGGGCATGGAGCAAAGGCTTTTGTTCATACATGGCTTCAATTCCTTATTTGTGAAAACATGAAGAAAGGCACCCCCTTGGAGTGCCTTGGCTCTTTTCGTAACTATTTCTTGACAGAACGAATAAAAGCAACCAAATCTTTCAGCTGTTTATCACTGAGAGAAGCATAACCTGGCATAGGGGCTTTTCCTTTTTTGATAAAGGCTGCAATTTGTGCATCCGAGGAACCATAGAGAAATTTACCCTTGCTAAAATCCCGAGGAGCGGGTTTTAAGCTTTTGCCAGCCACGCCATCCCCTTTTCCTGCTGCACCATGACACATCGCACATTGGGCGGTATAAAGTGCTTTACCGGCTTTTGCATCGCCACCGGCAGCCTGGGCTTTCAGGCCCGAAGCTGCTGCACTGAGCAAGACCAGGAGCAGCGTGAATATTGCGTATTTTTTCATATTGTTTTCCTTTCGCGAATCAATAGGATCACTGAAAATTCTGAATCTCAAGATCTTTGCTTTCAGTCATCACTTGGTATCCTAAACTTTGAAATTATCGGCGTCTTTGATTCAGCGCAAACAAACTCTTCTGCTCTTTGATCTTCCGCAAAGTTGAGCCTTGAGAGTGCTGTTAGAATCCCTGCAGATACAAAGATTTTCATGCTGTAAAGAAATTGATGATTTGAAAGGACGAGAAAAATGCGGAAACACATTCACTCTAAAATTTTTGGAAGCTTACTTTTAACAACGGCTTTGGGAACTGGCTTGCTTGGAATTCCAAACACTGCCCAAGCCCAGGAAACATCTTACCAGCTCGCAAACGCAGCCCTGGCAAACTTGCCTGTTGAAAATGCAATTCTGACAACCCCCCCGATGGTTCCTCCTGCGATTAAGCGCAAAACGCCTGCCAAGGTGATTGTCGAACTTGAAGTTCAGGAATTTATTGGCAATCTCGCAGATGGCGTTCAGTATAATTTCTGGTCTTTTGGGGGCAGTGTTCCAGGTAAATTTATTCGGGTACGCGAAGGGGATAGGGTGGAGTTCCACCTTAAAAACCACCCCGATAATAAATCCCCGCATAATATTGATTTGCATGCCGTCACAGGCCCAGGTGGGGGGGCAAAAGCGACGATGACGGCTCCAGGGCATGAAACCCAGTTCACCTTTCAAGCCTTGAATCCCGGCCTGTATATCTACCACTGTGCAGCCCCCCCCGTGCCCATGCATATTGCCAATGGAATGTACGGTTTGATTTTGGTCGAGCCCAAAGAAGGCCTGAAACCTGTGGATAAGGAATACTATGTGGTTCAGGGTGATTTTTATACCAAAGGGAATTTTGGCGAACCTGGTTTGCAGCCCTTTGATATGCAGCGGGGGATTGATGAACACCCCAGCTATGTACTGTTTAATGGCTCTGTCGGTTCAATGGTGGGTGAAAAAGCAATAACCGCTAAAAAAGGTGAAACTGTCCGCCTTTTTGTCGGCAATGGAGGCCCGAATCTGATCAGTTCCTTTCACGTGATTGGTGAGATCTTTGATCTGGTCTATACAGAAGGGGGATCCCTTGCAAATAAAAATGTGCAGACAACCTTGGTTCCTGCCGGAGGATCTGCAATTGTTGAGTTTAAAGTTGATGTTCCTGGGAATTTTATTCTGGTAGACCACTCGATTTTCAGAACCTTTAATAAAGGCACTTTGGGGATTCTCAATGTTTCAGGCGATGCCCAAGCCGATGTCTTTACAGGACAACAATCGGACAAGGTCTATCAGGCCCAGCCTATGCATAAACCCGTGGCAACCACTCCTGCCACACCTCCCGATCAAAAGCTGATGGAGACCGGTAAAAATCTCTTCGTTGCCAACTGTTCTGCCTGCCACCAGACCGATGGGGCGGGAATGCCTGGGGTATTCCCCCCGCTGGCGAAGTCAGATTATCTGATGGCCGATAAGGCCAGAAGTATTGGCATTGCCCTCAAGGGCCACAGCGGCCAACTTTTGGTTAATGGAAAAACCTATGATGGCGTTATGCCCGCCATGACCCATTTGAATGATGATCAGCTTGCTTCTATTCTGACGTATATCCGGAACAGCTGGGGCAATAAAGGCGATGCTGTAACCCCTGCTGAAGTAAAAGCTGTCAGAGCACAGCAGAAATAGAGGTTTTTTTATGTTCCGGCAGGTAAACAGATTGGTTTTTCAGGCTGTTTTAATCGGAGGGTTGGGGCTGCTCTTGCAAGCCGCTCAGGCGCCTGTTGAAATGGTCAAGGTGCCTGCTGGAGTGTTTACGCCTCAATTTTCTCCGCGTCCGGGCCAGAAAGACTTTCAGGTGAAGTCTTTCTGGTTGGATGCCCGCCCTGTGAACCGAGCAGAATTTCTGGAATTTGTCAGAAAATATCCACAGTGGCGTCGCAGTCAGGTTCCCCCCCTGTTTCAAGAAGGCAATTACCTGGCTGATTGGCAGGGCGATCTGAGCTTGCCCTTGCCCAGTCAGGAAGTCAAGCAACCTGAGCTTCAAGCGGTGACAGGGGTTTCCTGGATGGCGGCCCGTGCCTACTGCGATGCGCAGAAAAAACGCCTGCCCAAGCTTTTGGAATGGGAATATGCCGCCGATGAAACAGATCCTGAAAAACTCAGTTGGTACAGCTTGGTAGGGATAGGAATTCCTGTGCAAGCTGGGGTGGCTGCCCCCAATCAGAAAGGAATTTATGACCTTCACCACATGTATGAATGGGTTGATGATTTTAATCAGGTGATCATGACTAATGACAGCCGCGAAGGAGCAGAAAAAGACAACCAGCTCTTTTGTGGCAACAGTGGTTCGGCCACCGATCGCATGAATTATGCAGCTTTTACCCGCTATGCCTTTTGGAGTTCCTTACATCCTTCTTATACCCTTAAAAATTTAGGTTTTCGCTGTGCGCGAGACCTTTGAACCAGGAGCAAGATTATGAAGAAAATATTTTTACTGGGCTTGGTTTGCCTTTTGACTGCCATGCCAGCTTTGGCAGAAGATCACTCTCACCATCACCCTACCAGTCTGCAGGGAGAAAAGCCCACAGGAAAGTCCCTCTATTGGTTAGGCGGTCAGTGGAAGACCCATCAAAATCAAAAGCTTGAACTCAAGTCTTTGAAAGGCAAACCTGTTGTTTTGGCGATGCTTTACACTTCCTGCAAGGCAGTTTGTCCTTTGATTTTAGAAGATGTTAAAGCGATTGAAAAAGGTTTAGCATCTGCTGATAGAGCGAAAACCCAATTTGTGATTGTCAGTTTTGATCCCGAGAGAGATACTCCTTCTGTATTGGCTGATTATGCTCAAAAACACGGCATAAGGGCTTCGAATTGGAAATTTTTACACGGAACCTCAAAACATGTTTCAGAACTGGGGGCACTTTTGGGGGTTCGATTTCAGCCCAATGCCCAAGGGGATTTTATCCATTCCAACCAAATTACCTTGCTCAATGTTGAGGGTGAGGTGGCCTACCAACGTCCTGATTTGAAGGAGCCGCTGACGATTATTCTTGAAAAATTAAAGGCCAATCTGCCTGTATCCCATCCACATCAACATTGAGGTCTTGGCGATGAAAACAGAAGGCTTTCGCAAACAGCACGCAGAAATATTGACTTTGGTTCACCATTTAAAAGCTGATCTCAAAAATTTGAATCCGAGTCTTCATTTTCAAACTTTCAGAAATCAGATCACCCATTTACTTGGAAAAGTTCAAGTGCACCTGACCATGGAAGACCATGTACTCTATCCCATTCTCATGCAAAGTAGGTCTCAAGATCTGTCTTCACTGGCACAGGATTATCAAACCGAAATGGGCGGAATAAAACGTGGCTTGATAAATTTTACACAGGAGTGGACCGCTGAAAAAATGAGGGAGGAGCCTGAAGGTTTTGGTCGTGCTGGCTTCACATTGCTTGCTGAACTTGAAACCCGAATTGAAAGGGAGAATGAGCAACTTTATACACAGTATGATGCCCTTTAAAGCATTGCTTCGAGCAGGCCACCGCCCAAAAGACGGCCCTCAGCATCGTAGATAACAGTAGATTGGCCCTGTCCTACCCGCATTTGCGCTTCGATCAGTTCGACCTTTGCTTTTTGTTCGGGCAAACAGCTGAGTTTTCCTGCGACAGGTTTGGCGCGTGAAGAGAGTTTATAAAAAGCTTCAAGTTCACCCGCTGGTTCAGGGATTGAAACCCAATTGACAGAATTTAGAAGCAGTTGGTTTGAGAGATTCTGTTCACGGGTTGCCACCATCACTCTGTTTTTTTCTGGTTCTACCGCCATCACGAATTGACGCTCAGGGCTTCCTCCGCCCAGACCTTTGCGTTGACCCGGCGTATAAAATACGCGACCCGTATGTTTGCCAATCACCTCACCTGACTGATTGACAATTTCACCCGGTTCACAGGCTTCTGGCGCATTCTGTCGCCAAAAATCTTCAGAGGTGGGCACGACAAAACAAAGATCCTGACTGTCTGGCTTTGCTGCCAATTCCTGCAGGCCCATTTCTGCAGCCAAGCTTCTCACTTCAGATTTCATCAAATTCCCGAGCGGAAAGACCGAACGGGCGAGTTGTTCCTGGGAAAGTTGCCAAAGCATATAGCTCTGATCTTTGCCGGGATCCGCCGCTTGAAAGACTTCCCAACGCTGGCTTTCCGGGTTCAGGCTCAAGCGTGCATAATGCCCTGAGGCCAGCGCCTCTACTTCTGGGTCGCGACGAATCACCTGATCCCAGAGCAGGCCAAATTTAAAATATTTATTGCAATGTACACAGGGGTTGGGGGTTTGTCCCTGGGTGCGCCCCAGAATAAAGGGTTTGACGATTTTCGATCTGAAATCATCAAGGGCCTCAATCAGATAGTGTTTGATGCCCATCTGGTGGCAAACCACTTTGGCGCGTTCTACATCTTCAAAGGAACAACATAAACTGCCCCGCCAGAGTGCGAGGGTGACCCCAATCACATCGTGTCCTTGAGCCTTTAAAAGCCCAGCGGCAACTGTGCTGTCGACACCGCCGCTCATACCGATTGCTATTTTTGCCATTTTTCTATTCCTTCATACCTGCGCCAGTGCTTTTAGGCGCACAAGATCCTGAATGGTTAACTGTTCCCGCCCTGAGCAGACAATGCCTTTGCTTTCCCAGGCACTCAAAATCCGGCTGATGGTATAGAGGGTGGAGCCTACCATTTCTGCAAGATCCTGACGGGAAAGGGGCATGTCCAGGAGCAGCCCTTTGTCTGTTTCGAGCGCGTTTGTCTCAAGCAAGCGCAGCAAGGCATGGGCCAGCCGCTGCTCAACGGGTTCTGTTGCCAGCTCCAGATAGCGATCTTGCAACTCATGGGTGCGTTTTACCATAATTTGAAAGGCATTGATCGCCAATTGGGGAAAACGGCCCATCAGTTTGAGAATATCTTGATGTGAAAGCGCAAGGGCTTCGCAATTTTTGGTAGCTTGGGCAGAACCGGGGTATTCGCCTGCAGAGAGGGCGGCGACACAGCCAAAAATTTCAATCGGATTGACCATGCGCATCACCACCTGTTGCCCTTCAGGGGTGAGTTGCAAAACCTTGACCTGACCTTCGAGCAGGATATAGACATGTTGTGCGGGTGTACCCTGGTGAAAAAAATAACTGTCTGGATCAAAGCGGGTGGGAATGGCATAGGCCAAAACCTCTTCAAGGTCTCCTTCTGGCAGGCCTATAAACAAAGGGGTCTGCGAAACCTGAGTCAAAATGGGTTCACGTGCGATATGGGGGGGCAAGGCTTTCATGGCATGACTGTCTTTTTTTGAATGATAAAGCCAGTATACTGTTTTTTTTAACAGATTGAGAATGATTTCCGTGCTTTTCTTGAACAGAAGGATCCTGGCTTGGGGCAGAATTATCCTGGCTTTCCATCCAGGCGGGGCCGTATCAAAACGGGAATATATTGAAAGCATAAAAGACCAAAGGCCAAGCTCCAAAAAATTCCGGCTGCCAGTACCCAATCAGTGCTTTGATTGGGAAGCCAGGCAGGCAAAATTCTCAGCAATGCTGCCAGATTGACACAGAGATAACCTGAGACAATGGCCTTTGAAGCTTGAATCGGGCGCCCGGTATGCCCCAATGAAACACGTGAAACCATGGCATAGATCATCACCCCGATTGCACCCACTGTCCAGGCATGGGTCGCGCTGCTGGTAGGGAGCAGCCCAAGCTGACTGAAAGCTTGAAAGAAAAAGCCCACAATCAGCCAAAAATAACCGATGAACAAAATACTCAAGATCGGGATTTTTCTGGTTTGCCAGGGGTTCCAAACGATCCAGCGCAGGAGATGCAAGCTTCCTGCCGAGAGTGCAAGAATAGCCAGGAAAATAGGCGCTATTGGCAGGATTTGTAAAACCGCATAGGCCAGAGTCAGGCCCAAAACCCAGCGATCTAAACCCTCCCAACGGCGTACCTGAGCTGAAGGAAGTGCTTTTTCTGTGAAAAAGGGCAGCACCCTGCCTGAAATGACGGTGATCATGGCGACGATAATGCCGATTGCGAAATGCAGCGCGGGAATCCCCAGACCCCTGGCGAGCCCTGCTGCATCCAAACAAGTGAGTAAATCTGCACCTGTCATCAGGCCCAAGAGCAGCCAAAATACGCGGTTTTTTCCTTTGAGGTTGGGCAATAGCAAATAGCTGAGGTCAACCCAAAAACAGAGTTCAGCAAGCAATGACAGGAGCGGTGATTGTTTACTCAGAATCAAAATTCTGGCCAGCAGCCAGAAAAAAATCAAGCTTTGCAATTTGAAGCCTGAGGTGCCCTTGTTTCCACTCCAATTGGCACTGGCGGTGAGTAAAAAACCTGCAATAATTGCGCCAGAGAAACCAAAAACCATTTCATGGCCATGCCAGAGGGTGGGGGGCCAAGCGCTGAGCGGTTGGATCAGACCTGAGATTTGGAATATCCAGAGACTCATGAGCAGCAGTGCTGCGCCCATGCCTGCAAGAAAAAGGGGGCGGAATCCAAGGCCCCACAGGCCATAATGCTCAAGAATTTTGGGGCTTTCCTGCTGTTTTAATTTTATATTTAAGTCCATTGCTTATCCGACTTTCGAATCATTGTTTATATGAATTTTAAGCTTTAAATAGATTTTGAAGATTGCGCCAGCGCAAAGAAGCTTGGGTGGATACTCTGAGATAATAAGCCTATTCCGATGTATGAAAAATTTCAGAAATAAAATATGATGCATGCCTGATTCCCGTTTGTTTGCAACTGGCTTAAAACTGCTCTTTGGATTAGGGGGAGTAACCCTATTGCTGGGGTTGATTTCAGGTTTTTTGAGGTTGGAATGGTTTGCCTTTGCCGGTGCTGAGCGCCTTCAATACCATGGGGTTTGGATGATTTGTGGATTTTTGGGTACTTTGATTGGCCTTGAAAGAGCCATTCACTCTGAATTTAAAGCTGCTGTTCTCATACCGCTTTTGGCGGTATTGGGATCCGCACTGCTTATTTTTCAATCCCCATTTACAGCGGCTCTTATGTATGGGCTTTCCTGTCTCATGCATCTTGTGATTTATTGTCAGAAACAAAAATACTTTTTTCCTTCCAGTTTACTCAATCTCTTGGCGCTTTTGGCTTGGGCTGGGGGGATTATCTTGTGGCTGTCAGGCAGATCCTTTCGCTTGATTGGGATCATTTGGGTGCTCTTTCCCCTTTTGACGATTCTTCCCGAACGTTGGAACTTTCAAACCAAGCAAAAGTCCTGGTCTGACGTGATCTTTTTAAGCTTTGCTCTGAACCTTGGCCTTTTCTGGCCTTTACTTCTGTTTTTCCCAGACTTGATTTTGCGTCTGCAAGGTCTAAGTCTCTGTGGTTTGGGGATCTGTTTGTGGCTGAAGGATGCAGATTTGAAATCTAGTAAACAGAATTCCTGGAACATCTACTTTGCTCTCAATTTGAGCTTTGCCTATTTTTGGTTGATTTTCAGCGGTTTTGTCTTGGTTTCTCAAGGCGCTTATCTGCTTCAAAATGCCAGTTTTGATGGTTATTTACATGGGATTTTTTTGGGTTTTGTAATGGGCATGATCTTTTCACATTTCCCGAAAGTAATACGTTTAATTTTGAACCAGGAGTTTTCATTTCATCCAATTTTCTATTTGCCCTGGAGTTTGCTCCAGTTGGGGCTTTTGCTGCGTTTTAGTCTGATCTTTCAGACTGAAATTGTCTTTTGGAAATGGGGGGGAAGCATCAATCTCTTGGCAATTGTTTTATTTTTCGGCTTGGTTATTGCAAAATTGGGCTTGGATCGTTTTTCATCCCTGAAAGGGGAGGAAATCGGTGTTGAGTGAGGAGTATCTGTCTTCAGAATGGGATTGGGCCTGTTTTTGGCGCTCAATACAGGCCTGGCTGATCAATCTTCCTTCAGACTCTCCCAGATTGGAGCAGGAAGGAACGGTCTATCTCAAGGATTTATCTCCCCGGCTTGAAGGCTTGCTTCGACTCTTGACTGGTGAGGCTTTGTGTTTGATCGGGGTTGCCGACGAGGGGGGCTGGTGTGAACCTGCTTGTTTTTTGCCCTCTCAGTTTAGCCAAGGTAAAACCCTGCTTCAAAATCTTCAATTTTATTTGTATCGAATCCTCTATCTCTCTGTCCAGCGAGATTTAAATCTGAATTGGCAGGTGAATGGCAATTTTCAGGTGAGCACCTCGAGAATCTGTGCGCGCAATTTCTCTTCACAGGTATTAGCTCAAATTTATCTGCGCTTTCCAGGTTCTGAACTCTGGATTCCGCAGCTCTTGCAAACTTTTCGTCAGCGAGCCCTCTTTGAACACGAGCTTGCCTATTTGTGGGGACGCTGGATTTCTCCTGCAAAAACGAAGCTCAGCAAGACACAATCCAGGCGTGAAGCTTCAATGCGATTTTCACCCTCCGAACTTTATCATTTTCGCTTAAAAAGTGCCCATGAGGTGCATTTTTTCTATACACATTATTTAAATTAGTTTGCAAAATTAATTTCATAAATTGATCAAGATCAAGTTTAGTTCCTCAGTTTATTGTTCCAGCTCAAATAACTATTGATCAATTCCTTATATTCTTAAATGTACAGAATCAAAGGAAATCGAGGAATCCACTATGAAACGAAGCTATAAATTGAGTCTCTTCATCGCCAGTCTTGGACTGGTGAGTGCGTTTTTACTGGGGTGCCCAGCTTCTCAGACCTCTGAAAATAAAACTGAAACCACGACCAGCGCTGCACCTGCCGATGTGCCTCTTGCCGAAGCGGGGGCAGATGGCAAAGGCATTGGGCCTGTCAAAACAGTTGAATTGACGGCTTTGGATACTGCGCTGGTGGCAGAAGGTCAGAAAACGTTTGAGTCGAAATGCGCGTCCTGTCATAAATTTGAAGCCAAATATGTGGGGCCAGCCTTGAAAGGAGTCACTGAAAGACGCAAGCCAGAATGGATCATGAATATGATCCTGAATTCAACCGAAATGGTTCAAAAAGATCCTGAAGCCAAAAAGCTGTTTGCGACCTTTATGATGGCCATGCCCAACCAGAATATGGACGAAAAATCAGCTCGCGCTGTCTTGGAATATTTCCGCAGTATGGATGAAAAGAAATAAGCATTGAGGAGAAAATTATGAAAAGTACGCGAAAATTATTGAAACCTTTGTCCCTAACGCTGACCACTGCTCTGGTCATTGTGGTGGGCTGTGTAACAGGACAAAAGCAGTCCGAAAAACCAGCAGCTGGATTAACTTCCAGTTCAGATGCGGCTGCGAAAGTCTATGTGGAACCGGGGAAACATGACGAGCTGTATGCCTTTATGTCAGGGGGCTTCAGCGGACAAGTCGGTGTCTATGGCTTGCCCTCAGGACGCTTGCTCAAAGTGATTCCTGTGTTTTCACAAAACCCTGAAAATGGCTATGGCTATTCAGAAGAAAGTAAACCCCTGCTTACGACAACCCATGGCTTTATTCCCTGGGGCGATGCGCATCACCCCAAGCTTTCGCAAACAGCGGGAGAACAGGATGGCCGCTGGTTGTTTATCAAC
The DNA here is from genome assembly GCA_002783405.1 of bacterium (Candidatus Blackallbacteria) CG13_big_fil_rev_8_21_14_2_50_49_14. Taxonomy (NCBI): domain Bacteria; phylum Candidatus Blackallbacteria; species bacterium (Candidatus Blackallbacteria) CG13_big_fil_rev_8_21_14_2_50_49_14. Next base: position 61,993 of record PFGG01000050.1, read on the forward strand.
GAAAACAATACTCCACGTGTGGCCCGTATTGATCTTTCAACCTTTAAAACAGTAGAAACGCTTGAAATTCCAAATTCAGCGGGGAATCACGCCTCGCCCTATATTACCGAAAATACTGAATATGTCATGGCCTCAACCCGTTTCAGTGTGCCGATTGGGGACGGTGATGTACCGATTGACAGCTACAAACAAAATTTCAAAGCAACGACCAGTTTTATCAAAGTAGACAAGGACACAGGTAAAATGGCGATCGCCTTCCAAATCCTTTTGCCTGGCTACGACTATGATTTGAGCCATGCAGGCAAAGGCCCCTCTCATGGTTGGTCGTTTCTCACGACCTACAATACTGAACAGGCCAACTCGCTCAAAGAAGCCAACGCCAGTCAAAATGACAAAGACTTTATTTTGGCGATTAATTGGAAAAAAGCTGAAGAATATATGGCCCAAGGAAAATTCAAAGAAATTTCGGGCAAGCATTTTCACAACCATTTAAATGAAGCGACCCATACTGCCAGTTCAGAGACCGTCGAGAAAGTAAAAGTGCTCGACCCCACTGAATTGCCAGGCCTCGCCTATTATATTCCCTGCCCCAAATCACCTCACGGGGTTGATGTGGACCCCACAGGTGAGTATATTGTCGGCGGTGGGAAATTGGCGGCAGTGATTCCCGTTTTCTCTTTCTCGAAAATGATCAAAGCGATTGAAAGCAAAGCCTTTGATGGGGAATCTGGCAAAATACCTGTGCTGAAATATGATTCAGTCTTGGCCGGAGAGGTCAAAGAGCCGGGTCTGGGGCCTCTGCACACTGAATTTGACGGCGATGGCAATGCCTATACTTCCATGTTTGTTTCTTCTGAAATTACCAAATGGAAAGTCGCAACCCAAGAGGTGATTGACCGTACGCCTGCTTATTATTCAATTGGCCATTTGATGATTCCTGGGGGCGATACCCGCAAACCCTATGGCAAATATGTCGTGGCTTTGAATAAAATCACCAAGGATCGCTACTTGCCCACAGGCCCTGAACTGACCCAGTCTGCTCAGCTGATCGATATCACGGGTCAGAAAATGAATCTTTTGTTGGATTTCCCAACCATTGGAGAACCCCACTATGCGCAAGCCATGCCGGCTGCAAAAATTGTCGAACGCCAGAAAAAGATTTATAAGCTTGAAGACAACCAACACCCTTACGCGATTAAATCTGAAAAAGAGACCAAAATCGAGCGCAAAGGCAACGAAGTGCATGTCCGCATGAGTACGATTCGTTCTCACTTTTCTCCCGATAATATTGAAGGGATCAAAGAGGGGGATACGGTTTTCTTCCATATCACCAATCTGGAACAGGATTGGGATGTGCCGCACGGATTCTCGGTCATGGGCAATGAAAATGCCGAATTGCTGATCATGCCAGGTGAAACCATGACGGCCACCTGGAAACCCAAGAAGAAGGGCATGTACCCCTTCTACTGTACAGATTTCTGTTCGGCACTTCACCAGGAAATGCAGGGGTATATCCGCGTTTCAGATAAAAATGCAAATCTGCCCCTCAAGTTTAGCTTGAGTGCCCCTCCCGGCACGAATTAGACTCTTGATTTAAGCAAAGAAGGCGGGGTGGGGCACTCTCCCCCGCCTTTGTAACTGAGAAAGTAGGCTGACAATGAATACGAAATTACATTTTTTTACCCGAATCTTGATGGGCATGATCTCTTTGGCTCTGGGTGCCGTTTTTACTCTGCCACTCTGGAAAATTCAATTGGAAGCCCCCCAATATCCTGAGGGGCTTTCGATGGGGATCTGGATCAACCGTCTGAGTGGGGATCTGAATACCATCAATGGCTTAAACCACTATATTGGCATGCAGGAAATTCACGCAGCTTCTTTTGCTGAGCTGCGCTTGATGCCCTATATGGTGGGTTTTTTTATTGTTCTGGGCTTGCTGACTGTTCTTTTGAACCGGCGTTTCCTGCTGACGCTTTGGTTTGGCCTCTTGGGGGGGGCTGGTGCAGTGGGGATCTGGGATTTTTGGCGCTGGACCTATGATTATGGTCATAACCTGAATCCCCATGCGGCGATTAAGGTTCCCGGCATGTCGTATCAACCCCCGGTATTTGGCAGTAAAACCCTTTTGAATTTCAAAGCCCATTCCTTTCCCGATCCCGGGGGGTGGATTCTGATTGGAGCGGGTCTGATCGTCTTTGCTTTGGTAGTTTTTGAGTGGCTACGCAAAAATCCACAGGCTCCACATAAAATCTCTGCGAAAGTACTCCAAACAGTTTTGAGTTTTGGTATGGTTTTGGGCTTGATGGCGTGTTCACCAAAAACAGAGCCCCTGCTTTATACCCAGGACAGTTGTCATTATTGCCGCATGACCTTGATGGATCCCAAATATGGGGCTGAGTTACTCACACAAAAGGGAAAAGCGTTTAAATACGATTCTGTGGAATGCCTGGCACATCATCTTCAAGCTGAACCGGGTTTGAAGGCTGAGATTCATTCCCTTTGGGTGATAGATTCAGAACAACCCGGCAATTTTTTAGCCGCTGAAAAAGCGAGCTATCTTCACAGCTTCAAATTGCCCAGCCCGATGGGGGGCTTTATGACGCCTACGCGCAGTACTGAAACTGCACAACTGCTGCAAAAATCGTTTCCGGGGGAAGTTCTGACCTGGGAACAGGCCTTGAAAGCCTTGAATCAAACCGCGAAAACAGGGAATGCTTCTCACTCTCCCGAGATGCTTTCTGATTTGGAGAAAGCGAAATTGGAGGCTAACCATGGAGATTCCTAGACAAGCGGGATTGGCAATCATCCTAATTTTGGGGCTGTATTCACTGCCTGCCCAGTCAAAGGTTCTGGAGGCCGGGCAAGGGCAAACCTATCCCCGTTTGCGTCAGGCCTTGGCGATTGCCCAACCAGGAGATGAGATTCGCCTGCATGCGGGTACTTATTTTGAAAATGAGTTGGAGATCAATCAACCGCTTAAATTGAGTGGAATTGATTTTCCCGTGATTGACGGGGGCGGAAAAGGGAATTTGCTCAAGATCACTGCCCCCGGAGTGACAGTTCAAGGTCTGACCTTGAGAAACTCGGGATTCAGTCATGTGCATGATTTGGCTGCGATTCGCTTGGAAGCAGCAGACAGTATTGTTCAAAACAACCGCATCGAAAATGCCCATTTTGGAATTTATCTTTCAGCAGCTGATCGCTCAAAAATTTCAGGCAACCAGGTGAATGGCAAGGCCTGGCGCGAATCGAATTCTGCCAATGCCATTCATGTTTGGAAAAGTGTAGATTTGATTTTAGAAAATAATCAGGTTTCAGGCCATCGCGATGGTTTTTATTTTGAGTTTGTCAAGAACAGTCTGATTCAAGGCAATACCAGTTCAGGCAATCTACGCTATGGGCTTCATTTTATGTTTTCAGATGGCAATACCTATCAACGCAATACCTTTTCCAAAAATGGGGCAGGGGTTGCTGTGATGTATACCCGGAATATCAAGATGAAAGAAAATCTATTCTTGGACAATTGGGGGCCAACATCCTATGGACTCTTGCTCAAAGATATCAATCAAAGTGAGATCGAAGACAATCGCTTTGAACACAATACCGTTGGCATTCATATGGAAGGCTCAAGTCGCCTGAAAATCAGGCACAATCAGATTCTAAACAATGGCTGGGCGGCTCGGGTACATGCCAATTGCAATGAGAATCAAATTGAATATAATCAATTTTCAGGCAATGCCTTTGATATCGCTACCAATGGTTCAGATTCAAGTCAAACAGGAAACAGTTTTCAACATAATTTTTGGGACAAATATACAGGCTATGATTTGAACCATGATGGGGTCGGCGATGTGCCCTATCATCCCGTCAGTATCTTTTCAAGATTGGTTGAGAAAGTGCCGCCTTCTTTGATTCTCCTGCGCAGTTTTCTTGTGCAGGTAATGGATTTGGCTGAACATGTAGCGCCTGTATTAACACCCAAAACCCTGGTGGACCCAACCCCTCAAATGCGGAGGGTGAAATGATTGAACTGAAGCAAATTTCAAAACGTTTTGGTCGCTTTCAGGCTTTAGATCGGGTTTCGCTCAAGGCAGCACCTGGAGAAGTGCTCGCAATTATGGGGCCCAATGGCTCCGGTAAATCGACACTGATGAAATCTTTGGTGGGGCTGGTCTTGCCTGACTCAGGCGAGATTCGTTTTAAAGACAGGTTGATACAGTCTAAAAGCTCATGGCGTCATCATTTGGGCTATATGCCTCAGATTGCCCGCTATCCTGAAAATTTAACGGTTGCCGAATTAATGGCGTTGATCAAAGATCTGCGTAGCCTGGAAGAAAGCTTGGATTTAGATCTGTTTCATGCTTTGGGGATAGAAGAAATGGAAGAAAAAAAATTGGGGGCTTTGTCGGGGGGAATGCGTCAAAAGGTCAACGCGACGCTGGCCTTTTTGTTTGCCCCTGATTTGCTGGTTTTGGATGAACCGACTGCCAGTTTGGATCCCCTTTCTTCAGAAACCCTCAAACAAAAAATCTTAAAACAGAAACAGGTGGGAAAATCTGTTCTGCTGAGTTCTCATCTCATCACGGAGGTAGAAGAGCTTGCGGATCGGCTGGTCTATCTGCTTGAGGGGAAAATCTGTTTTGATGACAGTCTTGAAAGTTTAAGAGCCCAAACGGGCCAAAACCGTTTGGGAGCAGCACTTGCAGAGTGGGTACGTGTACATGCTACTCAATAATAAACTTTTGAAATACGTGCTTTTTGATCTGCTGAGGAGCAAGGTGATGCTGGCCTACGCCTCTTTGTTGTTTGCGATGACCTTTGCACTTGCTTCGCTCAGTGCCGATCGGGCCCAAACGGCGATCAGCCTGCTCAATCTTGTGCTCTTGTTGGTTCCCCTGATCAGTCTGATCTTCAGCACGATCTACTCCTATAATTTGCGAGATTTTTTGGACTTACTGCTGGCCCAACCCGTCAGCCGCAAAGGGGTTTTCCTGGGACAGTATCTTGGGGTTTCCAGTGCGCTGGCCTTGGCCTATCTGGTGGGTACGGGGCTGCCCCTGATCTTAAGTGGTTTGACCGAGCCCTTGGCCTGGATTCTGGCCATTGGGGTGCTCTTAAATTATATTTTTTCAGGTTTTGCCTTTCTGGCAGTCAATTGGCAGAGTGATCGCGTCAAAGGCATGGCCTCTGCCCTTTTTATCTGGTTTTATACAGCCATTCTCTTTGATGCGCTTGTACTGTTTGGCTTGGTCGCTTTCCAAGATTATCCACTTGAAAAACCTGCCTTGATTTTGAGCTTTCTCAATCCGATTGATTTAGCGCGCATTCTGGTTTTACTCAAATTGGATATTTCAGCGTTGATGGGCTATACAGGTGCACTTTACCGCAATCTGTTTGGCTCCTGGTGGGGCTTGGTATTGGCCTGTGCTGTGTTGCTGATCTGGGCTGTTCTGCCTGTGATTTTGGCCATGAGACTGTTTGAAAAACGAGATTGTTGAATGGAGATACTGCTCAAGTCAATCACCTTACCCATCGGGGAGATACGCACTAAAATTTAATCACTACGAAAAAGGGAAATCCAATGTACAATCCAATCTTGAGTTCACTACTTGCCCTCGCATTGACGATTCCTTTGCCCTTGATGGCGCAGACTGAGGCAGAATTACCTGAGCAAACCGCTCTCGAAGAGCAACGGCCTGCCCACTCCCATCACCATACCCCAAGTCATGCAGAGCATTTGCATGCCGATACGATACCTTTTGGGGTGATGGGGGCCCATATGCATCCAGCCGGAGAATGGATGTTCTCCGCCAGTCTGATGGGGGCAGGTATGGGCGGAATGCTTGACCAGACTACAGCTGTGGATGAACAGAAGATCTTGGACAATTATGAAATGGCTCCCCGCACCATGCTGATGGGCATGCCGATGTTGGGCGTGATGTATGCTCCCAGCGACTGGATCACCCTGATGGCCATGGTGCCTGGTATGGGCATGACCATGAACCATGTGGGACATGAGGCCCATCTGCATACGCTGCAGACGGCCTCCGCAAATTTGCCAGGCACGAATATGCAATCTCTGGGTTTGGGCGATATTTCAGTTTCTGCACTGCTGGGCAATTGGACCTGGCAGGCCCATTCTTTGCATGCAAACCTGGGCTTGAGCCTGCCCACAGGTGCCATTGATATTCTGGGCCCAGTCATGGGAACGATGCCAGCTGAACCCTTGCCCTATAGCATGCGTCTGGGTTCTGGCACCTGGGATCTCTTGCCTGGATTTACCTATTCTGGCAAGTTGGAGAATTGGTGTTGGGGGTTGCAACCCTCAGGGGTACTCCGTTTAAGTACCAATTCTTTGAATTACCGTCTGGGCAACCGTTTAAGCACCAATGCGTGGTTGTCATACCGTTGGAATGACCTCTTGAGTTCTTCTCTGCGTTTTCAGGGGCAAATCTGGGGAAATGCAGAAGGTGAGGATTCCCGTATCAGCAAGAATGCCATTCCTTCAGCCGATCCTTTAAAATTAGGCGGTCAACGCCTGGATCTCTTTTTGGGGCTGAATTTTACACCTTTTCCCCGTCAACGCCTGGGGCTGGAAATCGGCATGCCTGTTTATCAAAACCTGTCGGGTCCCCAAATGGCGCAAGTTTGGAGTGGCATTGCTGGTTGGCAAATCAGTTTCTGATTCCTTGACTTAGATCAAATTCTCTCTTTGCGCTTGCGCAAAGTTCTAGCAAAGAACGTTTGTCAGAATAATGACAAACGTTCTTTGCTTTTGAATGGTTTTTTCTTGATTATTCCACTGAAAGTCTATGCCATGGCCGAATCTGAAGTTAAAAAATTGGAAATTGAGTTAAAGCAGGCCTTTGATCAGGGCCGTATTTCAGGTATGCAATTAAAAGCTGAACATCAGAAGCCGCTTACACCCTCAGAGTTGGCAAAGGTATTGAAAGAAAGTGGTTTACCCTGCATCGGAGGATCATGGCAGGAAATTGAAGCAGGAATCTGGGAGTTAAGGCGTATACCCTGCCAAAGGGATAATATTCATCTTTGCCATGTCTGGCGGGAATCTGTAGATGGATTGGTCATGGGGGCCGGTGAGTCTGCCCGCTACAGTCGTTATCGGAATTTTGAAGACCCCGGTTCAGAATGTGTAGATGTTCTCTATCCAGAATCTGAATCCCAGTGGCGTTGGGATCAATTTCCTGAAGCACATCTGAATTTACTCGAAACTCTCAAAACTCAACTTAGTGAGCATCTGGCCGAATTTGTTTTTTTAGGCTATGCCGAAAGTAAGATTTATTATCGCTTGATAGATCACCACCCGAACCTTTCGGGACATAGACAGGGTTTCCTGACACATTCCCTGCAAACCATGCTGTCAAAAGAAAATTCCAAGTTAGAGCTATGTGAAATGTCTCCCAGAGCAGTTTGGCAAGGGGAGTTCTCATGAAATTGAGTCGGGCAGGTTTTTTGAGAAAAATGGCTGCAGAGGCGATCAATGTTCTGCCCCATTTTGTTCCGGGTCTTCCCCTTCTGAATGTGTCTGAACCTGACTTGCACCGTGAATGGATTGAAATAGGTTCTGTCGCTCAATTTAAACCTGAAACTTTAACAGAGGTGAACCAAAAACAGCAGATTGTCTTTGCCGATTACAAGGGCTTTTGGGCCCTGGATTATGAAACCTATCATCAGGGCGGAAACTCCCCACGACGCCCCCTCCGTATCGAGGTCAACGGTCAGCTTTCTCTGAATCCTCAAGAGAGTTGGTCTGAAGGGGACTATTTATCATTTCTGACGGGCAACCGTATTACCGAGGAGGAAGTATAGCATGTCAAACTCTATGAATCGTCTCAGCTTTTTAAAACGAATGGCCGCTTGGGGGGCTGCAATAGGTGTAAGTGGGTGTGCTTCAAGAGCCAATAATCTGGATGATAGAGACAATCCTGTATTGCGTTATTTTAAACCCCTACAGGTTGAAAACCCCTTGAAAGCTTATCCCAATCGGGGTTGGGAAAATGTATACCGCAATCTGTTTCAACATGATTCAGATTTCAGTTTTCTCTGTGCCCCCAATGATACGCATAACTGCCTGCTCAAAACCTATGTCAAAAATGGGATTGCAATCAGAATCGGGCCTACCTATGGTTATGGAAAGGCAAAAGACTTGTATGGTCAAACTGCCTCACACCGTTGGGATCCAAGACTCTGTCAGAAGGGTCTGGGTTTGGTGCGAAGAATATACGGGGATCGGCGATTAAAAGCACCGATGATACGCAAAGGTTATAAAGCATGGGTCGATGCAGGATTTCCCAGAGATCGCCAGACAGGTAAACCCGATCCAAAATATTTTCAAAGAGGTAAGGATGCCTGGTTGCGGATAGATTGGAAGGATGCCTATTCAATTGCTGCAAAGGCCTTGAGCAATATCGCAGAGACCTATCACGGAGAAACCGGTCAAAAACGTTTGCTGGCACAGGGCTATGATGATGCGATGGTTCTTGCCATGGAAGGTTCTGGTACGCAAACCATTAAATTGAGGGGAGGGATGGCCCCATTGGGGGCCACCCGTATTTTTGGAATGTACCGTATGGCCAATTCCCTGGCCTTGATGGATGCCAAGCAAAGAAAGGTGTCCCCCGAGAAGTCTTTTGGTGCCAGGGGTTGGGACAGCTATAGCTGGCATACAGATCTTCCGCCTGGCCATCCAATGGTTACAGGGGCGCAAACCAATGATTTTGAACTTTTTTCTGTAGAGCATTCCAAACTGGCAATTGCATGGGGCATGAACTGGATTACAACGAAAATGCCTGATTCTCATTGGTTAACTGAAGCCCGTCTCAAAGGTACAAAAACGGTAACGGTAACAGTGGAATACAGTGCCACCGCTTCTAAAACGGATGAAGTCATTGTGATTCGTCCAGGTTCTGATCCTGCTTTTGCTTTGGGTCTTGCCCAGGTCATTATTGAACGCAATCTCTTTGATAGTGAATTTGTAAAAACCAAAACAGATTTACCTTTTCTGATTCGTCTGGATACCTTGCAACCCCTGCGTCCTGAAGATGTGATTAAAGACTACAAAACGAAAGTACCTAAAAATCTGGATGTATTAATCGGAGATGAGAAACCTCCCGCCAATGTGCTTCAGAAAGATCAGTTTATCAAAGAGAAAATGGGTAAAAGTTTCCAGCCGTATATGATTTGGGATTCAGTTAAAAGCCAGGTAATGCCTGTTACCCGTGATGATTGGGGTAAAAATATGCTTAAACTGGGTTTGAATCCAGATCTGAATGCGGTAAAAAAAGTCAAATTAGTTTCTGGAAAGGAAGTTGAGGTTCGAACGGTTTTTGATCTTACCCGACAGTATCTGAATCAAAACTTTACTCCAGAACAAACGTCTCAGATTACAACAGCCCCGGTCAGCGGCATTTTATCTTTAGCCACCCAAATTGCGGCCAATAAAGAAAAAACACTCTTTGTAACCGGAATGGGCCCCAATCAGTTTTTTAATGCCGATCTGAAAGACAGAGCGATTTTTCTGGTGGCGGCCTTAACCCGGAATCTGGGTTTTCCTGGCGGTAACGTGGGCAGTTATGCTGGCAATTACAGGGGGGCTCTGTTTGGAGGAGAACCTTTGTATACACTTGAAGATCCCTTTCACCCCCAATTGGATCCAAAAGGCAAGGTCAGTACGGCCAAATACAGCCATTATGAATCCCTGCATTATTTCAATTATGGGGATCGCCCCTTACGTATGGGTAAACATCTTCTTACTGGTGAATCCCACTTGCCCGTTCCGACCAAAGCCATGTGGCTGAACAATTCTAATTCAGTTTTGGGAAATATCAAATGGCACTTTGATGTGATTAACAATACCCTTCCCAAACTGGAATTTGTAGCCTATGCAGATTGGTGGTGGACAGGGTCCTGTGAATATGCTGATTTGGTCTTTGCCTGTGACAGCTGGGCAGAATTCAGGCATCCTGATTTAACGGCTTCCTGTACTAATCCTTTTGTTCAGGTTTACCCGACCTCACCACTGAAACGAATCTTCGATACCCGTTCAGATATTGAAATCATTGCTGGAGTAGGCAAGGCTTTGGCCCAGGAATTGGATGAACCCCGTCTTGCGCAGATGTGGGAATTTGTTGAAAAAGATCAAGTAGATGTCTATCTGCAGAGAATTATCAATGGTACTTCAGCTCTGAAAGGTTATACATTTGAAAAGCTGCATTTGGATGCCAAAGAGGGCATCCCTGCATTGATGAATAACCGCACCTACCCTCGTTTGTCTTCCTATGAACAGGTTCATGATGAAAAACCTTGGCATACCAAATCGGGTCGCTTGGAGTTTTACCGTTTTGAACCTGAGTTTGTCGAAAATGGAGAAAACCTGGTGGTTTACCGTGAACCGATTGATTCTACGCATTATGAGCCGAATGTAATTGTTTCTAAACCACATCCGGCAATCCGTCCCAAACAACCGGCAGATTATGGTGTCAATGAAAATCAATTGGATACCGAAACGCGACAGGCTCGTCATGTGGTGAGAACTGGGGAGGAACTGCTCAAAAGTAAACATCCTTTGAAAGCCCAGCAGTTCAGCCATGTCTATCACACGCCAAAGTACCGGCATGGTGCGCATACAACACCTGTAGATACAGATTTTACGGGAGTTTGGTTTGGTCCCTTCGGAGATATTTATCGCCATGACAAACGCAATCCATCAGTGATTGAGGGGTATGTTGATATCAATCCGCTGGATGCCAAGGAGCTTGGTGTTGATGATGGCGATTATGTCTATATAGACGCAGATCCTGGAGATCGTCCTTACCGTGATCATATTGCCTCTACAGAAGCCTATAAAGTTGCACGTCTGCTTTTGCGGGCCCGCTACTATCCAGGTACCCCCAGAGGTGTGGCTCGTACCTGGCACAATATGTACGGTGCAACCTTTGGCAGTGTCAAAGGACATGAAACTCGGGAAGATGGTCTTGCAAAGAATCCTGAAACCAATTATCAGTCTATGTATCGCTACGGCTCTCACCAGAGTGCAACACGGGCTTGGTTAAAACCGACCCTGATGACAGAAAGTCTGGTTCATAAATCTATGTTTGGCCAAGGACTGGCAAAAGGGTTTGAGCCCGATATCCACTGCCCAGTAGGGGCTCCCCGTGAAGCTTTTGTCAAAATCACCCGTGCAGCCTCAGGAGGATTGGATGCCAAAGGAAAATGGCGACCCGTAACTTTAGGTTTCAGACCTACCTATGAGAGCAAGGCCATGAAAACCTATCTCAAGGGTCAATTTACTGGGGTCAAGAGATAAAGAAAGGAATCGTCAGATGTCAGAAGTTAAAAATTGGCAAATTAATCGTCAGATGGAATATCCTTACGAGGAAAATCGCCCCAAACGTCAATGGGCAATTGTATTTGACTTGAACAAATGTATCGCCTGTCAGACCTGTTCTTTGGCCTGTAAAACGACTTGGACCAGTGGCAAGGGGCAGGAATATATGTTTTGGAATAATGTTGAAACCAAGCCTTGGGGTTCTTATCCCATGGCCTGGGATATCAATATTCTTGAGAAACTGGGGCGGCAGGATTGGGATAAAAATGGTGAAAAATTTGCTGGAAAAACTATTTTCGAGGCAGCAGAACCTGAGGAAGTTGCGGCTCATTTTTTTCCAACAGATGAAGACTGGATGTATCCCAATGTGGGGGAAGATGACTGTACGGGAAATCTCGAAGCCGGTGCTCATTTGAATCTGCCTCATAAACACTGGTTCTTTTATTTGCCCAGAACCTGTGCGCACTGCACCTATCCTGCCTGTTTGGCTGCTTGTCCCCGCAAAGCCATCTATAAGCGACCCGAAGATGGGATTGTTCTAATTGATCAATCCAGATGCAAAGGCTATGGGGAATGTGTGCGGGCCTGTCCCTATAAAAAATCGATGTACAATCCCTATACACGTGTCAGTGAAAAGTGTATTGGGTGTTATCCTGCTGTGGAGCAGGATAAACAACCGATGTGTGTGCAAAACTGTATCGGTAAAATCAGAATTATGGGATTTATCAATCCCCCTTGGAAAGCACGTGCTGACAATCCCGTTGATTTTCTCGTACATCAAAAAAAATTGGCTTTGCCCTATTACCCTCAATTGGGGCTTGAACCGAATATTTATTATATTCCTCCTATCCACGCCGATCTCGATTATCTGACCCAGATGTTCGGGCCTCGGGTTGAAGAAAGTATTGAGAATTATAAAAAACTCAAGGACGATCCTTTGGCACAGGGACTCCTGGTTTTAATGGGCAGTACCGATCGGATTATCCACTCCTTCAAGGTAAAAGATCAAAGGGCCTATGGTTACAGTGCTGAGGGTGAAGAAATTGTTTCCGTTCCATTAACTGAAAATATGGTGGTTCGGGAGAGTTATGATGATAACATTGGTGCTTCACGGCACAATACGCCCTAGAAAGGAAGAAAAAAATGAATAAGAAGCTTATTAAAAAAATTGTTTTTCCTGGTTTGGTTTTGCCTTTGGTGTTTTTCGGCCTTAATTTAGGTTCTGTGGTGTATGGCCAGGCTACTCAGGGCATTTCAGCTGAGAAAACCAGTGCCGATCCCTTTCTACTCAAGTTAGAAGATTCAGCCTGGAAAAAAGTTCCAATTCAAACAGTTTTGCTTATGGCGCAGCCTATGGCCTTGCCAAGACCCAAGCTGACCCTGACAGAAAAACTTTCTGTACAGGCATTGCATAATTCAAAATCTATAGTTTTTCGCTTGAAATGGAAAGATCCTGAGCTTTCAGAGGCTGGAAAGCTGGGCCTATTTTCAGATGCTGTGGCATTAGAATTTCCTGTCGCTCTGAAAGATGGGAATCCTCCCTCACCGTTTATGGGTGAACAGGGGAAACCTGTGCATATTTTTCACTGGCGTGCGCAATATCAAAAGGATAAAAAATTGGGCCATGCTCCTACCATGAAAGAACTCTATCCCAATATGTCTGTGGATGGGTATCCGATGGACTATAAAGTTTCAGAAGCCCCGCATGCTTCCTCCTCTCAGAAGAGACAGTTTATTCCTGGGCAGGCAGCTGGTAATCCACAGTCCTATGTCAAAAATGGAGTGGATGAAATCTTTGCAGAGGGCTTTGGTAGCAGCAGCCTGGTTGAAAAACGCGAGTCTGAATCCCTGGCCGTCTGGAACAAAGGGGAATGGACGGTTCAGATTGCCCGTCCTTTGAAAACCTTAAATGGTTCACTTTTGTCTGTCGGTGGCAAAAATTATGTCTGCTTTGCTGTTTGGCAGGGGGGGCAGCGTGAGGTCGGTTCACGTAAATCAGTGACCTTGATGTGGGTCGAATTAAAACTAAAGGCCTAAACTAACGTGTTAAACAGTCAGTTTCCGTCTCCATATCTTTTGGCTTCGCTTTTAACCGGTTATCCGGCATCGGATCTTGAGGAAGAAGTGAAAACCTTACTTCCCTTGCTGAAGCAGGAAAACTCTTCTGAGTCTATGGCGCTGTGGCAGGCACTGCAAACACTTGACTCAGCATTTCTGCTGCAATTGCAATCAGACTATATCGATCTCTTTGATCGGGGGCATGCCCAAAACCCAATTTATGAAACAGAATTTGGACGCAATCGCTCAATCAGTAAGGCCTCTGAACTGGCTGACTTGGCAGGATTTTACAGGGCATTTGGATTGAATTCTGAAGGAATTCCTGAAATGCCAGACCATATATCTGTGGAATTAGAATTTTATGCTTTTCTACTGCTCAAAGAGACTGCTCTTATTGAGTCAGGAGAAAGTGAGGGTGTTGAAATTGTAAAGGAAGCAAGAGCATTGTTTTTGAAAGAGCATCTTGCAGGATTTGCATTGGCCTTGCCCCTCTCAGAAGGGGTGGTGGCACATCCCATCTATCGACACGTTTTTAACTGGTGCAGTAAACTGGTGAAAGACGCTTGTGAACTTGAAGGTGTTCAACCCGATGCCTTAAATTATTTTCATCAGGAACAAGAGCCTGAAGAAATGAATTGCAGTGTTTTGGGGGGCTGTACGGCACAGCTGGCCACAGGCAGATCTGAACAGCTTTTACAGATAGAAAGGGGATAAATATGTTTGGAATTGGTGTACCTGAACTTTTACTGATTCTGGTCCTGGCCTTGATTATCTTTGGTCCAGGAAAATTACCTGAGGTGGGAAAGGCCATTGGCAGAGGTCTTTCAGAATTTCGCAAAGCCGCTAAAGATGTACAGGAGGCTGCAGACCTGAGTTTAACTGAAAAAACAGGCGAATCAAGTGCTGAAGATGCTAAAAAGGTAGAAAAATCCAAGGTATGATCTCAGTTTCAGAGGCTATGCGTGAAATTCTGGCTTGTATTCCCTCCTCTCCAATCAGCGAGTTATGTTTAAGTGAGTATTATCCAGCCGTTTTGCGTGAGCCTCTGGTTGCTGATCGGCCTTTTCCACCTTTTGACAGAGTCGCCATGGATGGCATTGCACTTGCCCATAAAACCTGGCAAGGGGGGCAACGAGCATTTAAAGTTGAAGCCCAACAGCCAGCCGGAACCCCCGCTCACACACTCCACTCAGAATTACATTGTATAGAAGTAATGACAGGTGCCGTTTTGCCAAGGGGATGCGACTGTGTTGTAAAAATAGAAGATTTAGATCTCCATGAAGGCAGGGCCCATCTTAAGCCAGATATCAAGCTTCAACCCAGACAAAATATTCATTCCCAGGGCAGTGATTATCAAACGGGTGAAGTTTTGGCCAAGCCCGGCAGTATCCTGCGTGCGCATCATTATGCAATAGCTGCTTCTGTAGGAAAAACAAGCATAAAGGTTTCGAGGTTACCCCGTATTGCTTTGGTCAGTACAGGAGATGAATTGGTACAACCTTCACGCTCACCCTTGCCACATCAAATTCGAAGTTCAAACCAAAGTTTTTTTGCCTCTGCTTTGTTCCAGGCGCATCTTGCTGAAACAGAAAATTTTCATCTGCCGGATTCAGCACCTGCTTTGGAGTCGGGTTTGTCCAGCATCTTGGCTGAGTTTGATATGCTGATTATTTCTGGTGGTGTTTCCATGGGCCTTTATGATTTGGTGCCTGGCACGCTTGCAAAACTTGGGGTGAGAAAGATTTTTCATAAGGTCGCACAAAAACCTGGAAAACCTCTTTGGTTTGGAGTCAGTCAAGCGGGACTGCCCATCTTTGCTTTGCCTGGCAATCCTGTATCTGCAGCAATCTGTCTGTATAGGTATGTCTTCCCAGCTCTTTTTCAATCCCTGAATCGTTCCCCGTACCCTCTTTCAGCACTGCTCAACCAGACGGTCAGATTTTCGAAAAGCTTGACACAATTTTTGCCCGTGAAACTGTGTCAAAATGAATCTGCTCAGTGGTTGGCAGACCCAGTGAAAATAAATGGTTCAGGTGATTTTGCAACGTTGGCCAAGAGTGACGGTTTTTTAGAATTGCCTGCTCAGCCTGAAGTTTTTGAGAAAGGATGTGCTTATCCTCTGTGGCTCTGGCAAGTATAATTCCATCTTCATTCGATCAAAAAGAGGCAAAACAGCTTTTGGATCCGCACGGAAGAAGAATTCGAAAATTGCGTGTATCCTTACTTGATGCTTGTAATTTCCGTTGCTTTTATTGTATGCCTGAAAAGATCCGCTTTTCATCTCTCCGCAATGCTTTGAAGATTGAAGAACTTACTGGAATTTGTTCCGCTTTGGTTGCTGCTGGGATTACCCAGATTCGTCTGACTGGTGGTGAGCCTACCCTTCGTCCTGATTTTCAGGAGGTGGTTAAAAGCCTGTCCCAACTTCCCATTGAAAAATTAGGGTTGACCAGCAATGGGTTCCTTCTGGAGCAGCATTTGGCTTTTCTAAAGCTGATGGGCTGCCACTATCTGAACATCAGCCTGGATTCGCTCTCTGAAGAGAATTTTAATCGCATGACCCGTTCCAAAGGCTTTTCAAACGTTTTATCCTCGGTATTAAAAGCCCGTGAATTGGGGTTTTCGCTCAAACTCAATACGGTAGTGATGCGGAATGAAAATGACCATGAAATTCTGGATTTTGTACGTTTTTCAGAAGAAACAGGTATTGAGATCAGATTTTTGGAATTGATGAAAATAGGTCAGGCTTGTCAATACCAGTCTGATGCTTTTGTATCTGCTGAAGAGATGCTTGATCGCATTCAGGCTCAGATTGCTTTGCAACCCGTTCAAGTAGATAGAGATTCGACAGCCTTTAGTTTTCATACCGCGCGGGGGGGACGCATTGGGTTTATTGCTTCAGAGTCTCGTCCTTTCTGTGGCAGTTGTTCTCGCTTGCGCCTCAGCCATGACGGCCAGTTACGCGCCTGTCTGATGTTGAATAGGGGTGAAAGCCTGAGGAATTTGGACCCCGCTGGTTTAGAGCAGGCAACACAACAGGTTCTCGCGATGAAACCGATTACACGTCTTGATTCGATTTCTCAAGACATGTATAGGATAGGGGGTTAGGCGTGACGAATATGCCTGGCCTGAGCCATATTGATGCTCAGAATTTACCTACAATGGTGGATATTGGTGGCAAAAAACCGACACGAAGGGAGGCCATTGCCCAGACTCTCGTTATCCTTCCTCCTGAAATTTTGGCCTGTCTGACCCCTGAAGGGGAAGTGCTCGGCCCCAAAGGCCCTGTCTTTCAAACGGCTATAATTGCAGGGACGATGGCTGTAAAACGTACCCATGATCTGATTCCTTTCTGTCACCCGCTGCCGATTGAAAATTGTAAGATTGAGATAGAATTTTACTCGGAAAATCAGATAGCGATCCGCTGTAGTGTGTGTGTAACGCACAAAACAGGAGTAGAAATGGAAGCTTTAACCGGCGCAACAGTGGCGGCTTTGACCGTATATGACATGTGCAAGGCCCTTTCACATTTGATCGTGATTCAAGAAACCCGGTTACTGAGTAAAACCGGAGGCAAATGTGATTATCAAGCATCAGAAGACACACCAAGCTGAGTTTTTTCACCCGCTTACGCTGGCGGTCTGCGGTCTGAGTCATTCTGGAAAAACAAGCTTGATTAAAACACTGATAGCAAAATATAGCAAAAGTTTTCGGGTGGGGTATCTCAAGCATGATGCTCATTCTTTTACGATGGATACGCCCGGTAAAGATACCTTTCTGGCGCGAGAGGCTGGAGCGGCAAAAGTCTTGATTTCAAATGCCCATGAACAGGCCGCACTTGCACCAGAGCCCCTTGATTTGCTTGAGAAACGCCAGGCCTTTCAAAACTGTGATTTTTTATTTGTCGAAGGTTATAAAGAAAGCAACTGGCCTAAATGGGTCTTTCTCGATGCTCAGGGAATCATGCTTGAGCGTGTGAAATCAGGAGAAATCAACCAGGTATTGGCTTATATCTGCGAATTTAAACCTCCTGCAGATCTACCTGTTCCTGCCTTTTGTCGTTCGGATATTCAGGCGATCTCCGAATTTTTTGAAACTTGGCTGGGTTCACAGATCTCTAACCGCCCTTTCAATGGCCTGGTTCTGGCGGGTGGAATGAGTCAACGCATGGGGCAGGACAAAGCGGCATTGGTTTACCGGGATAAAACGCAATTGGAAACAAGTACGGAACTTTTAGCCTCTCTCTGTCAGCAGGTCTATGTTTCCTGTCGGGGTGAACAAAAAAACAGTCTTCAGGCCTTAACGGCTTTTCCTGTGCTGGAAGACCGCCTGCTCGGGCTGGGACCTTTGGGGGGGATTTTAACCGCTTTTCTTCACCAACCTGAAGCGGCGTGGTTGGTTTTGGCCGTAGATTTACCCTGGCTCGATTCTGCAACCCTGCAATATCTAATTCAAAACCGGGATCCCTTTGCCCTTGCAACAGCCTTTCGCAGCAGCACTGATGGTTTGCCCGAGCCCCTGTGTGCGATTTATGAACCCAGATTCAAGGAGCGGCTGTTTGCTTTCTTGGGGGCTGGGTATCAATGTCCGCGCAAAGCCTTGCTCAATTCCCCGATCCAATACCTGGAACTGCCCGAACCCCACCGTCTGGCGAATGCCAATACGCCCCAAGACTATGAAGCGATACGCAGGGAAATGGCTGACGGGAACCGATCTGGGACTTTACTATTGGGGGAGAAAGCGTGAAGCGATTGCACCCCCAGCTGTTTCAAGTCGTTCTCAAAGCGCTTGTCTTTTGCTTTCTATTTGCAGGAACATCCCCTGCCTGGGGAGAAGATTTTTCAGTTGCTGCGGCCTCGGATCTGCAATTTGCCCTGCGAGAACTGATCCACGGTTTTGAAGCCCAAAGCGGCCACCATGTGCGCGTCAGTTTTGGTTCTTCGGGCCAATTTTGCAGCCAGATACAACAGGGGGCTCCCTATGCGCTTTTTCTCAGCGCCGACCAGCACTATGTCAATCTTTTGCTTGAAAAGGGGCTGACCCGTGATCACGGGGTTCTTTATGCCCAGGGCAGGATTGCGCTTTTTGCTCCCCAGGGCTCTGTCTTGAAAGTTGAAAAAGGGCTGGCAGGCCTACTTCCCCTCTTAGCGGCAGGTAAAATCCGACATTTTGCCATTGCCAATCCCCAGCATGCTCCCTATGGACGGGCTGCAAAACAGGCCTTGCTGGCAGCGGGGGTCTGGAATGCTCTGCAAGGGCATCTCTTAATGGCTGAGAATGCTTCACAGGCCGCTCAGTTCAGTTTGTCAGGCTCCAGTGAAGGGGGCCTGATTCCGCTCTCGCTGGTTTTGGCACCGGCCTTCAAAAACAAGGGGCGTTTTCTGTTGGTGCCTGAAAATTTACATGCCCCGCTGCTTCAGCGCATGGTCTTGCTGAAAAACGCATCCAGGGCAGCCCAAGACTTTTATCTATACCTGCAAACGGGGAGAGCCAGGCAGGTCTTGATGCGCTATGGCTTTGCCCTGCCAGATTCTTGAAATGTCTGAATTTACCTCCTTTGGACTGAGTCTGAAACTGGCTTTCTTGACGGCTTTGGGCCTCTTGCCGCTGGCGCTGTTTCTGGGAAGATTTCTGGCCTTCAGTCAAAAAAACTGGCGGGGTTTCTGCGAGGCTGGCCTGATGCTGCCCTTGGTCTTGCCCCCGACGGTGATGGGCTATTATTTGTTGCTGGGTTTGGGGCAGAATTCCTGGCTGGGTGGAATCTATGCTGCAATCTCTGGCAAGACATTGGTGTTTAGTTTTGAAGGAATTCTGCTGGCTTCCTGGTTGTTTAATCTGCCCTTTGCGGTTCAGCCCATTCAAAGAGCCTTTGCCGCGATTCCCCATGAGATTCGCGAAGCAGCAGCCTGTTGTGGGCTCTCAAATTGGCAGGCTTTCTGGCGGGTCGAATGGCCGCTGGCCTGGCCTGGGATTTTGTCATCGCTCTTGCTCTGTTTTGCACATACCCTGGGAGAATTTGGTGTGGTCTTGATGGTGGGGGGCAATATTCCCGGTGAAACCCAGACCCTTTCTCTGCTGATCTACGATAAGGTTCAGGCCTTGGATTTTCAAGGGGCCCGTGGGCTTTCTCTGGGCTTGCTGGTCTTTTCGTTTTTGAGTTTAGCGGCCATGAGCCGCCTGGAAAAACGAAAACCTGTTCAAAGGACTTTGTCCTGGGCTGCCCAGGGGGTTGAAGATGTCTGAAGGTTTATATTTTCAGGTGGAACAAACCCGCCCTGTGCCCCTGGATCTCAGTTTGCATCTGCCTGCTGGGCAGTTGATGATCCTGGCGGGGCCATCGGGAGCTGGTAAAACCTCTCTTTTGCGCCTCTTAATGGGCTTGGATAAGCCCGCCCAAGGACTTTTGCGCTTGAACCACAAGGTCTATTTTAACGCACAGACTCAGATCTTTGTGCCCCCCCAGGCCCGATCCGTGGGGTTGGTTTTTCAAAACTATGCCCTTTTCCCCCATTTAAGTGCGCTTGAGAATATCAAGCTGGCGCTATTGGAGCAACCCAATCCAGCGCGCGAGAAACTGGCCTGGGAATGGCTCGAAAAAGTGCGTTTGACTCACCGGGCCCATGCCCGCCCGCAGACCCTTTCCGGCGGCGAACAGCAGCGTCTGGCCCTGGCAAGGGCTTTGGCCCGTCAGCCTGAACTGCTGCTTTTGGATGAGCCCTTTGCCGCCATGGATACCCCTTTGCGGCGCGAACTCTATCTTGAATTGGCCCAATTGCGTGATGAGTACCCATTGTCAATTCTGCTGGTGACCCATGAGCTGCAAGAGGCGTTGCAAGTGGCCGATCAGTTGGTTTTGCTCCAGGCTGGACGCATTCTTCAAGAGGGGCCGCCCCAGGTTTTGCGAAAGGCACCTGCCAATGCTGAGGTGGCAAGACTCTTGGGGATTGAAAACTTTTGGCCCGCAGAGCGAATTTCTGACAAGCATGTGGTTTGGGCCGAAGGCGAAATTGAGTTGTCCAGTTACGCTGAAGCTTCAAGGGGGGCAGGCTGGTTGATGGGAGCCCCTGAAGATCTGGTGATAAGTACTGAGCCCGATTCTTCACGGGGGCAGGTTTGGCCGGCCCGTGTCGAACAGGCTTTGCGTTTGGGGCAGCGCTGGCATCTGCGCTTAAAGCTTGCAAAGGGAACGCCTGTGATCGCCAGTGTGCCCTTTGCGGTTTCTACCGGGGCCCAGATCTGGGTATATTTCCCACCCCAGGTTTTGCAATGGGTTCCAGAGTCTCAGCGAAAACGAAGCCATAGGAGTATCTTATGAAACGATCCTTTCAGATCTTGGGTGTGTTGGGGATGGCCTGCTGTTTCAGTTTTGGCCTTCCCAGCTTTGCCCAAAATACAAGCACAAAGCAGGCAGAAGAACTTGCTCAAGCGCAATTGAATCTGGCTCTGCAGGCCTTTGAACAGGGGCAATACCGTTCAGCTTTGCCAGGTCTGATCAAAGCGGTTTCAGATGATCCTAACAATCTCCATCTGCTCAGAATCCGTGCTGAAACCTATCAGTATTTGGGGCTGTTTGAAGAGGCTGAAGCCGATTTACAGGTGGGTTTAAAACGCGAGCCCCAAAATACTGAATTGCTTGAAGGATTGGGCTGGTTGCGCATTTTTCAAAAGCGCTTTGCTGAAGCCGAAAAAATTCTTGAGCAGGCTCTCGCGCTCGATCCAGAAAGCTTCTGGATACAACTCAATCTGGGTCATGCCTTGCTTTTACAGCACAAAGATACTCTGGCCTTTAAGCGCTATTGCGGCCTTGCCCATTCGGGCGATGGTCCTATGTTGGGGGATGCCCTCAAAAAGGATTTTTCAAAACTTACCCGTTTTGAGATTTTTCACCCCCGCTATTTTGAGCTGATTCAAAAGTTTGAGTCTCACTGTGGTTTGGGGTTGGTCTTGCCAGAGGAATGTTTGCAGCAACATTAAATTAGTCAAGATAAAGTAAAGCCGTTCTTAAACTACGCGTTTAAACACCCTGATTTAATGAAAATAGAATTCAATGAGAGCGCATCATCAGGGGTTTCTGCTGATCCATCATTGTGTGTTTTCACAAACACACTTGAAGCAATTAAAAGAGGAGTTATCTCAATGTCTTATGAGACGAGTTGCCTTTGTGGCACTGTAAAAATGACAGCTGAAAATATAAACCCCAAGTTTACAGTATGTCATTGTCAATCTTGCAGAACTTGGGGGGGGGCGCCATTCTTCGCGGTGAAATGTGGCACAGAAGTGAAAATCGAAGGGGATGATAAGGTTAAAATATACAAATCATCTGCCTGGGCTTCTCGTGGTTTTTGTACCGAATGTGGAACTCATCTGTTCTATCAGCTTAAAGCAACTGGCGAGTACAATATACCTGTAGGTCTATTTTCAAATCTAAAAGGCTTGGAAATGGATATGCAGTATTTTAGTGATATGCGCCCCAGTTACTACTGTTTCACAAATGAAACAAAAGAAATGACCAGCGAAGAAATCATGGCTTACTTTGCTGATAAAATGAGAACCTAAGAAGTACCAGCACATGTCTGAACGCATCTATTGGATGGGGGGGCGGGTTTTCGATTTGGCCAACTTAATATTCCAGCCCATCGCCCTCATTGCTGAAGCGATGGGCTGTTCTGCGCATGGTAGCTGAGGGAGAGATGAAATCTGCTCCGCTCTTTCTTTTCCTGAACCAAATTTGCAAATTTCAGTATGAGATGCTTGATCTTTATCAAGGTCAAGCCTGGACAATTGCGTAAAACTAAAAGAAAATAGCAATGCTCTGAGGGGCTTCAGAGGAATTCTTTTGCTATATTAAAGTTTAAGCTGGAAATTCATTCCGAAAGAGGGTGTGAATGGGGTGGGGATGATTTGAAATGGCTGCTTTGATGCGTTTGCTAAGTTTGAGCTTGGGTTTTTCTTTGCTGTCGGCATGCAGTGAAGTCTTTTTGGATTATCATCTTCCACCCACTCAGCCCGGTTTGAGTGCTGTTTCCCTGGAGTCAGGAAAATCTGCGTCTGTGCCTTTGGCTCAGAACCTGCTTCGTCTGTTGCCCCAAGTAAAGGTTCAAGCCGCTGATTTGCAAAATCTGAGTGTTTACGTGACCCTTACGCCAGCAGGCGGCGGAACTCAGCGAGATTTGCGCTTCAGTGCAGAGCAACTCTTACAGGGCGATATGGCTGAAATCCTTAATCTCCCAGTGGGTCAGTATCGCTTGGCGGTTCAATTGCAAAATTCCAAGCAGGAAGTGCAGGCTTCCTTTGAAAAAACACTGTCCTTGGCTGCCGATCAAATTTTGACGCTTCCCTTTCTCTTAGAAAAGGGAGAAAAGGGTTCTGAACTGCGTATTTCCGAGCCGGAGCAAGGGGCTTCTTCCTCTCCAGCAGGGGCTCTCTCCTCTGAAAGTGAGACTTCTTCTGGCATGGATGCAGGGGCTGGGGGAGGCAGTTCTTCCAGTGGCTTGGGGAGCAGTCATTCGGCAGGGCCTGCACCTCGGAATCTGAGAATATTGGAAAGCAGTTCCAGTCGTCTGCAAATGGTATGGGAAGCGCCGCTCAATCAAACGGTTCAGTACTATCGTCTCTATCGCAATGGGGTTTTGGTGGCCGATCATCTTCCGGTCACGAATTATACGCTGGAGGGTCTTTTTGCCGATCAAGACTATCAGCTGAGTGTGACGGCTGTCAGTGCTGCCGGAGAAAGTCTGCCTTTGGAAATGAAAGCCCATACAGCGGCCTCCAATGGAGGC
>PFGG01000050.1:85209-85958 GCA_002783405.1 bacterium (Candidatus Blackallbacteria) CG13_big_fil_rev_8_21_14_2_50_49_14
TCAATGGAGGTATCGCGCGCCCGGGCGTCCACTTGCTCAACCTGCGGATTGATATCAAAGCGGTAAGTCGTGCTTTCTTCCTCAAGCGGTGCCTCATCCACAAAAATGAGCGTCCGCATCAGCATGAAGAGCGCAAAGGTCACAACAATCGCAATCGGAACACCGATGACAAGTCTGAAAATACTACCCATCAGCCACTCCTAGCTTTCTTCCGAGATGTTGATTTCCTCAACACCCAGCTGTGTGAGCATCTCCTGGATGTCCAGTACGGTGCCAATTGGAGCATCCTGATCGCCCTGGATCATCGCTTCAGCCCGCGGATTCTCTGACAATAATTGCTCGAGTACACCACGCACCTGTGAAATTTCATACACATTGCGGTTGATCCAGATTTCATCGGCCGATGTCACGGCGACCAGCAAGGTCGGCTTCATCGAATCACTCTGGTTTACGTCCGGCCGAATAACATCCACGCCCGGTTCTTTTACGAATACAGCCGTCACAATGAAGAAGATCAGGAGAATGAACACGACATCCAGCATGGGCGTCATATTCAGTTCGACATCTTCGTCATCCGTCTGTACCCGGCTCCCACGTCGAGCCATATCTCTCTCCCGAGCTAGGTGTCGTCTTCGCCGCGCGGACGCTGGATCGACACAGAAATACCGTTGGACCGCATGTCGTCCCAGATCGTCGAGATCGTGCCATGCAGGGCTTCATCATTCGGCTCGATCAGCACCGCACTTCGC
>PFGG01000051.1 GCA_002783405.1 bacterium (Candidatus Blackallbacteria) CG13_big_fil_rev_8_21_14_2_50_49_14
TTACCCAGAATATCTTTGATATTGTGAATCTTATACAGCTGACGCCCAGATCCTGCTGTCACATAGTTGATTTGAGGATCAACGGAATAGGCGTGAATCGCATACAAGCGGCCATCTTGTGTATTGCCTGTCTGGGGAAAGAGCTGCTGTCCACAGTAATAGCCGTATCCAGGCTTATAGGAGCTATAAGCCGGCGTGCAGACCTGCACCTGAAAACTGGGGGCCTCGACATGGGGCCAGGTCAAGGCATTGAGAATATTATTGGCCCAATCATAGGTGTAGGTATAGGGGGCAATGGCTTCAGAGAGTTTGACCTGAATATGCACCGTTCCATTTTTGACAGAAAAGACCTGTTCATAGCTCGACCATTTACCCCCATATTCCTGCTGGGTTTCAGGATCAATCATGCGCAGATCGGGGTAAAGACCAATATGGGTCGGCATTAAGTGAATATAGTAAGACGTGCCATCAGGAGCAGGTTGCCCGTTTTGATCTTTGACCGTGATATACGCATCGACAATATCGCCACCATTGGCAAAGATCGTAGGTTTGCTGAACTTTACCACTTCTGGATAGGGAGAAGTATAGTTCAGCAGATTGTCAATCTGAAAACTGCCCTGATCGCTCTTGAACAAAACATTGAGATTGCCCACGACTAAGTCTGCAGGCACGGTCATACTGATCAGATCATCACTTATAGCCTTCACCACCGCGTTTTTACCCTGGATCTCGATTGAAATATTACGGGTGCGGGCATTGGCCATAAAGAAACCGATGGTATCCCCAGCCCGAACTGTGAGCGGAGTAGAAAAGTTGGGATCGTAGAAAACATTGAGACCAAAACCGGCTGGGGTTACACCAGCGGGTGGAGAGAGGAGGGATTTAGAACTAAATCCGCCGCCCCCTATTCCACCAGGTAAGCTTTGGGCTGTTTTTACAGCTTCGTAGGCATTTACCATGCCTGAAATATCTTCACCCGAAGGCAAGGATTGCTGTGTTTCACGCAGAATTTTGCGAATCACTTGAGGAGTTAGAGTTGGATTAACAGAAAGCATCAACGCAACCACGCCAGCAATCACAGGGGAAGCTCCGGAGGTTCCTCCAAAATTTCCATAATGATTAATTTTATTGGGATTTGCGGGATCATAGGCTGTTGTCCAAATATGCTCAGAAGGCCCGGCAATATCTGTTCCATGCCCACCCTCAGTACTTAAACCATCACTGGAGGGAATAGATTTTCCATGGTTATAAGGCAAAGTTGATGTTCCTCCAGTAGGTGGAACCATTCCAGACCCATCCACTTTGAGGGCGCCAACAATGATGGAACCACTATCCTCCATTGGGCCTGTTTTAGAAAATCTATATTTTATAGTGGGAGGATTATCTTTTACACAGTTTATATACCCTATTGCTAACGCTCCAGCAATAAAGGGGCCAAAGGGAGCTAAGTTTACCCATGGATTGGGGGGAACACAACCGTGCATATCCGGATAAGATTCTGCAACAGTTACAGCTTTGATATTTTTCCCGGCTGGGAAAAGGGCTGTACATTGATTGAACTCATTACTGTCTTTAATATCCTCACACGCACGGTTTCCGGCTGGCAAAATCACCGAAATACCAGCAGGTATCATGTTTTGTTGAATTTGAGTGCGTACGGGAGGATCTAAGTGTTCTACAGTGCCAGGAGTAAAACCACCACCGTCAACCTCCACAAGAACGGCATTCATGTGCTCTTTTTTTGCGTACTCCAGGGCATCGACAGTGCGATTACATTTTGCATAGCCAGTTCCTTTACAAAGACTTGGTGAGT
Source organism: bacterium (Candidatus Blackallbacteria) CG13_big_fil_rev_8_21_14_2_50_49_14 (assembly GCA_002783405.1). Taxonomy (NCBI): domain Bacteria; phylum Candidatus Blackallbacteria; species bacterium (Candidatus Blackallbacteria) CG13_big_fil_rev_8_21_14_2_50_49_14. The sequence continues at coordinate 1,814 of PFGG01000051.1, forward strand.
TAAGTTGATTATCCCAAGCCCAGATATGATACACAGAAGCTCCATGAGCAACTCCGATAGAACCTCTGCCAGTAGAATCCTTTGTCGCTCCTAAGACCCCCATAGTTTTAGTTGCATGCTCAAAGTCTGTATATTGATTTCCAGGAGAAATATCAACTAATTGTTTTACATTTCCTAATTCTTCATGATTTTTGATAAATCCATGTTCTATTGCAGCAATTTTAACACTGGGACTGCCTTGCGTAATATCCCATGCTCCGGCAATAGGGTCAGCACCTGGGGAGGCAGAAGGGCATGGTCTTGGGGTAGGGGCAGAACTTTGATTCAGAATACGCGAGCATTCCAACCAGAGAGAGTTTGGAACTGGGGTTGGGAATGGGTTTATTGTGGTTATTACTGGGGTTGTAGATCCAGACAAACCTCCACTGGGTTTTACTTCATCGGGAATAAAGGGAGCAAGCCCTGATGAAGTTGTTGCCTGAGGTGAAGAAAATACAAACATCGGAAAAGCTTCTTCAATAAAAGGCAGGATAGAGAGACGATCGACCATGTCCCAAACATCTTTATTTTCGTCGAAGTATAAATAATAGAACAGATTTTGGTTGGGGGCTTCATGTCCGGTTTTTGATTCAGCTCTCTGTTCCATAGTGTCCCGCTCCTCTACACTTCCAGGCAAAGCGGGGACAATCTCTGATATTTGATGATAGGCAATTAAGGCCTGTAAAGGAAGCAGACTGATTCCTGTCTGATCAGAGAAGCGTTCCCATTGATTTGTTGCTTGTCCTAAACGAACTTTCAGTCCTTCCATAAACTTTATACCAATGACACCCTTATGGGTCGGAGCTTTGCGGATAAGCTCGTTAGAATCAATTGCACTGTGAGCGGCTTTAGGAATATATGCAGCCCGCAAAAAACCCTCAATACTGAAACGAATCTGTGCGCCTACTGGACCACTGATTTCCAACTCTAAATTATTGTTGCCAAACTGGGTATTATAAATTTCTGCAATCATATTAGGCAGTTCAGATTTTAAAAAACTCGCATTGGGTTGCAAGGCAAGTAAAGGCTGTTTATTCAGATAAATGCGCAGGTCGTTAACTCGAGCACTTCCATCGGGGCCATTGATCAGGTTAATGGCAATTCGGCGGCGTAAATCTGCAATCTCTGAAGCTTGAAAAGAAAAATTAAACACCTGCTGAGTTTGTGTCAGGTTTATGGTTTGTGCTAAAAGCATTGTTTTTCGAGGAGCAGTATGTTCGGCTACGGTAATTTTTTCTTCATTACAGCGTTGCGATAAATCCTGGGCATAAGCTGTTACAGAGCGATTGCCCAATTGCCAAGTAAGGCGCTCTTGTGTAAACGCGACCGAAAATGTGCTTTGGGGCCAGGAAGAACCAGCACCAGGTGGGAAGTCTGTAATTTGACCACGATCTTGGTAATCTCTGCGATTGGATTGATGGTATTGCTCTTTATTTAAGCTTTGCTCATGCTGACCTTGTTTCTCTTTTTCAATGTCCTGTTGGGTATTTAGATTTTGCGAGGAATTTTTTTCATTTTGCTTTGGCTTGGAACTATTCGATTGAATTGAGAAGCTTTGCTCTGAGTGATTTGACTCTTTTTCATTTTCATGAGTTTTATCTTCTTTTTGATCTGAATCAGATTTTTGCCCCCAACCGGGATTCTCAAGAAATTTATTTTTTTCGCCAACAGGAATCGAGACTGTTTTGCCCAAGGTGTTTTCATAACTGAAATGAGCCAGCAAAGAGCCATCCCGACCTTGAGAGACGCAAGATAAAATTGGTTTTAAATCAGGTTTACTTACGCCGCTCTGGATTTGAAATCCTCCTGCAAGAGATGTTTGTGTTTGAATTCCTGGTGGAATCATCTGGCAGGCAGTCATTGTCAGTGTCAATAACCAGATAAAAAATGGATGAGATTGTTTGGTCATGAGATTATCCTCCAGGAAAAGGTAATGATTCTTTGTAAAAGGTACTGACCTGACCTTCAGGGGTTATTTTACGAATGGCATGGTTACCTGTGTCAGCGACATAAATATTGCCTGCAGCATCTAAACTTAAACCAGTTGGACTGTTAAATTGAGTAGTTTGGCCTGGGCCATCCAGATAACCGGCATTGTCTTTCCGTCCCGCCAGAATAGAGAAACTCAGCAGTTCAAATGCTGAATTTGTGACAAGCTGATAAATAACATGTTTGGAACTGTCAGAAAAATAGAAGTAATTCTTTTCTTGACGATAGATGGCTTTACCGTTGAGAACCATTCCTATTTGAACAGGATTTGAAACTAAATCCTGGTATATTTTACCAGTTAATTGCTTAGACTTATTCGCATTTTCTGAGGTGGGAGCTAGTATAAGACTAGGGAAAAAGCCAAAGAAAACATTCTCATAAATCGAATTGAGAATTAAATAACTGTATGCAGAAAGATGTGTATCCTCGTTAAAATAAATAATTGATTTAATTTTGTCGTTAAGAGTTATCTTTCGTATTTGTGCTTCTTTATTAACTGTTCCCGTGGCATGAATGCTATAAATCAAGCTATGATTAGAAACCTCGAAAGAAAAAGGGCCATCAAAATATATCTTTCGTTTTGGTTGGTTTCCGAGTGCCCCATCATAACTTCTTATCGACTCCTCATCAATCTCCACCAGTTTTTCCAGTGAGTCTCCCAGACGATAAATCCGTTGGTTGATTTCATCTACAGCATAGAGTCGGTTTTGGTCGTCGATTTCTAAATCTGTTCCCAAAACACAGCTCAAAGGAGCTTTTCCTTGTATTTTGAAGATCTCTGGTTTTGAGGCTGAAGCTTGTATTTTGTAAATAAACCGGCGGTTAAGTATAAGGCGTTCGTTATTTTTACTGAAATCACGTGAAGCAATTGATTTTTTTGCGCAGCCGGTAGAACCGTCTACCCCGATTGTTTTGCTGAAACTCAGGGTCTGCCCTAAACACTCCCCATTGAGGGCATAAACGGTTTGTCCATCCTGGCTGACCGCCAGGTCGCTGGGAAAGTGCAAAGCCAATTGCTTGGGCTCCTGATAAGGCTCACAGAGATAGGCCTGACCCTTATTTGCGGCAATTTCCCCAATGATTTTTTCACTGCCGGGTGGGTTATGCTCAACGACTCCCCACTGACAGGCCTGTAATAAAAAGAGTGATAGGCTCAGTTTTAAATAAAAAGAATAATGCATCTCAATACTCCCAAAATTTCATGCTGAAATACCCCGATCCTAGCACAGAGCTGGCAGGGAACGTGGGCGGCGTAGGTATTGGGTTAGCTTCAAATACGGGGGGGGGTATAAACTTTACTTGAGCCTCAGCAAAACAAAGGGCGGGCTGAGGCCCAAAAGGACACTCAGCCCCATCAACGAAGAGGTTGCCAAAAATAGACATGCCAAGAAACACCCTTCAAGTGCTGGCTTTTAAAGCTCTTTCAGTAAGCCCATTCTGAAAATAGAATAGCAGCTCAGAAAAGCTTGTCAATATCTGATTTTTGTCATATTTCTGTCTAAATGTCATAAAAGCTGTTTTTTCAGCCTGAATCAAAGGCTCAAAAAAGGGGGCAAAAGCAGAAGGACTCTGTGACGAAACAATTAATACAATTTAACGTAAAGATGACGAAAAAGTTTGAAAATTTTTCTAAAGCAGGGGCCCTTGCTTTTTCAACATTGCACTCTGGCCTGCAAAAAAACAATTTCCAAGCGTGCTAAAATTTAAAAAAATGACACGCCCCCTCTCAAGGCCAAAGGAGTCAGCCATGGAACTCTTTCAACAAAGCGGTCCCGCATTGAGCAATCAATACCAGGCCGATCTGCTGCTGCGCAGCTGCTTAAACCGTCTCAGTGCAAACGATTTGCCCCCAGAAATTGAAAGCGATCTGCACGCAATGGGCGAACTGAGCGCAGGCCCGCTCTACCAATGGCAGCTCAAGGATCGGCTCAATGAACCCGTACTGACCCACTACGATGCCTGGGGCAAACGGATTGATCAGATTGAAGTCACCGAACTCTGGAAAGAAGCCGAACGCCTAACCCCACGTTTTGGCCTGATCGCCCTGCCCTACGAAAATAAATATACCGCCCTCTCACGGGTCTTTCAATTCGCTCTGGTTTATCTGTTTACCCCCTCAACAGATATTTACAGCTGCCCCCTGGCCATGACCGATGGCGCAGCCGCAACCTTGCTGGCCACAGGCAACCAGGCCCTGATCGACAAAGCCCTGCCCCATTTAACCAGCCGCAGCCATGAAAATTTCTGGACCAGTGGGCAATGGATGACCGAATTGACAGGCGGCTCAGACGTCGGCCTGAGCGAAACCATCGCCCGCCAGGAAGACGGACAATGGCGTCTGTATGGCCGCAAATGGTTCACTTCAGCCACCACTTCGCAAATGACTCTGACCCTGGCACGCCCGGAGGGCAATGGGCCAGGGGGCAAAGGCCTGGCCCTGTTCATGGTCGAACTGCGCAATTCACAGGGCCAATTACAAAATATCGAGGTCTGCCGTCTCAAAGACAAACTGGGCACCCGCAAAGTGCCCACGGCTGAACTCCTGCTGCACGGCACCCCGGCTCAATTGGTGGTCGGCACGCAGGACGGCGTTAAAAATATCACACCGATGTTGAATATCACGCGCACCTGGAACAGCGTTTCCGCCATCGCCCTGATGCGTCGGGGACTGGCCCTAGCCGAAGATTACGCCAGCAAACGCATCGCCTTTGGCGCCCCCTTGGCTGAGAAACCCCTGCACCGCGATACCCTTGAAATGTTGCAGGCCGAATTTGCCGGGGCCTTTGCCTTGACCTTTGAAAGTGTCTCTCTGCTGGGCCGACTCGAAAACAAGGATCTCAACCCCACAGAGCAACTCCTGCAGCGGGTGTTTACCCCCCTCACCAAACTGATCACCGGCAAGCAGGCCGTGTCTGTTTTAAGTGAGGTTTTGGAATGCTTTGGCGGGGCGGGTTATGTCGAAGACACCGGCTTGCCGCTTTTGCTGCGGGATGCCCAAGTCCTGCCCATCTGGGAAGGAACCACCAATGTGCTGTCCTTAGACACCCTGAGGGCTCTGCGCAGCCCTGAACATATTCAAACCTTTCGCACAGGCTTAGCGCTTTGGGCCGGTTCGCTCGAAGCTCCCGAAGTAGCTCCGATTGCCCAGAAAGCCCTGCAAACCGTCCATCTGGCCTGTGACTGGCTGCTGAAAACTGCCGCCCAAGGCCCCGAGCAGGTAGAACAGGGCGCTCGCCGTTTTGCCCTGACACTGGCCCGCAGCTTGGAATGCCTGAGCCTGGCCCGCCAGACACAATGGGCCATCACAGAACAAACCCCTGAAGCCCCAGCCCTGATCAACTGGCTGAAACGCTTTGAACGCAATGCCGCACTGAACCACATCACAGAATAGAGAAAAAACCATGTCAGATCCCACGGCTCCCTACCAAAAGCATATTTTAGTCTGCACCAATGAACGCCCAGCGGGCAGCTCCCGTGTGAGTTGCGGCCATTGTGGCGGTGCCGGGATCCGTCTCCGCTTTGCCGAACTGCTCAAAGAACACGGCCTCAAGGGGCAGGTGCGGGCGAGCAAAACAGGTTGTCTGGATGTATGTGAACTGGGCCCTGTGGTGGTGGTTTATCCCCAGGATCTTTGGTACGTAGGCGTGCAGGCCGAGGATGTCGAAGAAATTTTTCAAACCTCGGTCTTAAAAGACGGGATTGTGGAAAGACTGGCGGCAGGCCCGGCAGAATGGGAAAAACTCCGGCAGCTCAGAACAAAAGCCTAACCGGAGTAAAAACGGGGTTTATTTGCCTGCGCCCAAGAGGTAGGCACCGGCTCCGCCAGCCCCCCCGGCAACCCCTCCCAGCATGGCGCCACGCATGGCCCCTTGCATGGGAGACATAATTTTCGTGCTGTAAGCAACGGCAGCGCCACTCAGCGCGCCAATCGAGGCACCGACCATGGCGCCTGTGGTCAAGGCTTCTCCGGTATTGCGGGTATTGCGCCCCGCCACACTGCCAGCCACACCCCCTGCCAAAGCGGCCCCACCAATCAACGCCAGGGTTGATTTTTCAACCAAGGGGGCCACCAGCGAATCTTTAAAAGTGGCCCCAAAGGGAGCGCCCATGCCATAACCGCCCACGACCATCGGTGCATAAAAAGTACCAGCCCCCGCCAGGGCGCCTACACCTACAGATTTTAAATCCAAAGTATCCTTGGACAGGGGTTTGGGGTTCAAAGGTTGAGGGGTTGGGGCGGGCAAAGGACGAGCCGCCGGACTACGCACAGGTTCTAAAGTCAGTGGGGGAGAATTGACAGCTTGAAGCATTTTTGATTATTCCTCTCTACACGGTGCCTATAGATCCATTATGGGCTTTTTCGTAGAATTCTGAAGTTCAAATCGTAAACAAAATGCAAAATTAAAGTTAAAAAACATTTAATATTACAATTCAGCAACAAAACAGAGACAAAAATACAGTTCTGTCAGACCTCAAAGCCTATCCAGGCTCATGGCAAACAGCTTCAATATTATAACCATGATGATCAATCATCACCAACCTCCTGCAATTGATTCCAATCCTCTAACGACATGCGGGAATACAAACTCAAACTGTGCCCTTCCGGGTCTCGGAAATCTGCTGAAACACCTACCTGGTCTTCCATTTCAGCGACCAAGACAAGTGGCGAAACCGAGACCCCCTGCGCGCATAAGGCCCGTCGGGTCGCGGCGATCTCGGCCACGGCAAAAACCAAAGTGGGCACATGGGCGCTGGCGGTCTGTGCCAAGGGGTTTTCTGAATAGTGCAAAGCCAGCTTAAAACCTTGCATTTCGAGTTCTGCCCAGTGGCTGTCCTGGTAGAGCACAGGCAAGCCCAAGCAGTCATGATAAAAAGTTGCGGCACGCGCCACATCACGCACGAAGAGAATCACATAGGCCAATTGATTCAAACAGATAGGGTTCATGGTTTGATCTCCTGAAAGGACGAAAACTCAGTTTCAGTTCTCTGTTGGCAAAGAGAAATGGGGGTTATAAATGATCCCAAACAGGTTGCCCCAAGGATCTCTTAAACTGGCCAATTCAATCTCGCCGCCTACATTTTCAATTTTACGCTCAGGTTGGGCCCCCAAAGCAATCAAACGTGCATAAGCAGCTTGAATATCTGCAACCCCCCAATAACAGGACACCGAATCTCCCCGCTGGGGCGGGCGGTCGGGCGATTCAGGCAAAAGTCCCAATTCATAGCCGCCCACATTAAAACCGATATAAAAGGGCTGATCAAAATAAGGCGTCTGCGAAAGAATCTCTTGATACCACTGGCTCGCAGCCTGAAGATCAGGCACTTGAAAAATCAAAGAACGCAAACCTTGAAACATAAACAACCTGCTTTGTTAGAATTCGCTGTATTTTACTGTATATTGAAAAGGTCGGCAAGTCTGCGTTTGTTAAAATAGACTGAAGCCTTCTTTTTTCAATCTCGCTCAGGTAAAGCATGGATCCAAAACTCGAACTCTACGACCGCTTGCCCGCTCTGCTCAAGAGTGGGCAGGACTGTGTCATGGCGATCCTGGTCGCCATCACTGGAAGTGCCCCCCAAATACAGGGAGCACGGGTTTTGGTGAATGCCCAGGGGCTTGTTCAGGGAACCATTGGCGGCGGAAAAATTGAAGCCCGCGTAATCGCCGAAGCCCAAGATTTGCTGAAAAGCAACGATCATTTCCGCTTCCACGAATGGAACCTGCAAACCGAGATCGGCATGACCTGTGGGGGCCTGGTCAAAATTTATTTTGAAGCCTTTCGTATTTCACGCTGGGAAATCGCCGTTTATGGCGCAGGACATGTCGCCCAGGCGCTGATTCCCCTCTTGCTCAATCTGGATTGCCAGCTTCAATGTTTTGATCCACGCGCAGAATGGCTGGAACGTCTGCCAGAACACCCCCGCTTGAAGTGTCAGCAACTCGCAAACATGGCAGAATCGGTGGCTTCGCTTGCACCTGAAACCTTTCTGCTCTCACTCACCATGGGGCATGCCCATGATTTGCCAATTTTAGAGACCGCCTTAAAACGCAAGCACACGGAACCAAAAGTTTTCCCTTTTTTGGGCGTGATTGGCAGCCCAGCCAAAGCAGGCGTATTGCAGCGGGAATTGCGGCAAAGAGGTCTGTCCCAGGCAGAAATTGAAACCATTCGCTGTCCAATCGGTTTGGCCCTGGGCAATAATCAACCGGCTGAAATTGCCATCAGCATTGCAGCCCAGCTCCTGCAGGAACGGGATCAGTACTTCGGCAAAAATAAATGGGAGCAGCCCGGCTACCGCTCCCACCCAGTCACAGGAAAAGACTCAGACCCCTGAGATTTCCTGAATCTCGCTCAATAAACGCTTCTGCACCGCTGCCTGCAGGGGCAGAAAAACAGCCCAGCGCAAAAGAATCAGATAAAGCCCGCCCAACAGGCTCAATGCCAGCCATGTTCCCAAATAGGCCAAAGCCTTTTTGTCTCCGGCATGGGTCAGGATCTGAAGTGTTTGCAGCAAGTAAAAAAAGCCTGTTAAACAGAGCAGAAAACGCCAGGCGTGGCGAAAACTGGCGAGCAATTGCTGAAGCTGGTATGCTTCCAAAAATTCACGTTTCAGCAAGCGCAGCAAAGCCAAAGGCATGCCTTTGCCAAGCACCATCGCAAAAGCAAGGCCTCCCAAACCCAAGCCCAGGATCAGATCGGGCGTATAATAATCGAATAGTTTTTGATTGTTCATGAGAAAACTCAAGAACACCAAAAGCCCTGATAATCCCACAATAAAGAAGCGCTTCAGCATTTAATACACCTCCTGTTCACAGATTTGATGCTGCAGTGCGTTTTGCAGCGGAATCACCACAAAGAGATACACTCCCAAGGCGTAGATCAGGCCCAAAAGACTGAGGGCCAAGGCCATTCCCAAGGCCTTTAAATCATCCAGGTTTCCCAGGGCCTGAACGGTTCCAATCAAAAAACAGGCAGCCCCGGCCAAAAGACCATACTTGCCCAAATTCCCCAGAATTTGGTAACTGAGTTTCAGCGATTGATCTGAGTTCCTCAAGCCCAAAGCCTGCACAAAGGCCTGAAAAATTTCAGAGGGAGAATAATTGAGAAAAACAAACAGCCAACCGGCCAAGATAAAGATCAGGGAAGCAGGATCCCACAAATCCAATCCATGCAACCCATTCACAGCCATAAAAAAAGACACAGCCAGGCCCATCAGCACAAAATAGAATAACGATTTAATCCATTTCATCCTTTTAAACTCCTTTGACGATAGATTTTAAGCATTAAATTCAAAACATCTTCTGTTTTTACAGGAAAAGATTTCTGCAGTGACTGGGTCTGGGCCGGACGCTCCCAGTGATGCGCCTCGGTTGCAGGTTTGTGTTCAACAAACCAAAAGAACAAGACCATCAAACCCGCCAGCGCAGGAACATGCAGAAAATTAAACCAGGCATCCAGGCGAAGCCAGCTCAGACGCACCTTGTTTGCCTGTTCAATCCTAGCCATCAAAGCATGATCGAACGCCCTTGAAACCGTGATCTCAGGCAAAATATCCAAAGCCTGCCAGCTGCTCAAAAGTACCTGAAGCTCAGGCTGCGACTGGCAATGCTCACAGGTATGTACATGCTCAATCCACTCAATGGGCTGCCCTTCAGCCAAAGCCTGTAAAATTTCTTCGTTCGAGGGGCACCCCTCAGGCTTCTTCATGCACAAGCTCCTTCAACTTTTTTCCCAGGCTTTGCACCGCGCGAAAAACCTGGGTTTTGACCTGATTCACCGGACAATCCAAGATCTCGGCAATCTGGCTGTACTTCAGATCTTGAAACTTGCTCAGGATCAAAACCTGCTGTTGGCGCACAGGCAAGGCAGAAATGGCGGCCTGCACCTGGGCCCGGCTCTCAGCCACCAACACCCTTTGCTCAGGAGAGATCTCTTGAGCGGGCAATTCAAAGGCCTGTTCCAGCGGCTCAAAGCGCTGGGGGCGCCGCCCCATTCTGCGCCAGTGGTCAATCAGCTGATGCTGGGCCAAACGGTAAAGCCAGGTTGAAAATTTCGCTTTAACCTGATAATTCTTGGCCTTCCAAACCTTAATAAAAACCTCCTGAGCCAGCTCTTCTGCGCTTTCCTGTTCTCCCAGACTGCGATAAAAAAAATTGACCAAGGGCTGCTTCCAACGTTGAACCAACTGACGAAAAGAGACAGCATCCCCGCTCAGTACCCTGAGCATGAGGTCTTCATCGTGCGGAAAGAGATCGTGTGTTTCAGTTCTTGGTTTCATTCTTTGCATCTTATCAGCTTTCAAAAATAGAAACGTCAGCGGCACAAAAAGGTTACACAAGCCGCTGAAAAATTTCTCAATTCAGAAATTTTCTGCTCGACGGAACAAAATACCCAAAGGAATTTATCGCCATAAAACGCTATGATCCATACCCAAAAGGGCCTTTGCTTTATCAACGGTTTAAAAGCAAATATCGATGCTTTTGAAAATGAAAAACAGGCAAGCATGGCAAAGCCTGATAAAATAAAGCAAGAGCAGATGAGCAGGAATAAATTTTATGTCAGAAGTTTATGTCGGACGACAACCTATTTTTGACCGCAACCTGGATGTTTTTGGCTATGAACTCCTCTATCGCAGCGCAGATCTCGAGCAGGCCCTGTTTATGGATGGCAACCATGCCACTTCCGTTGTCATTTCGAATACCTTTCTCGAAATTGGTCTGGAACGGCTGGTGGGAGATAAACTGGCCTTTATCAACCTGACCCGCCCCTTTCTCTTGGGAGAATTCCCCATTCCCCTCCAGCCCGACAAATTGGTTCTGGAGATTCTGGAAGATATCGTCCTGGATCAAGAATTGGTAGCTGCGGTACACGATCTGAAACAACAGGGTTTTACCCTGGCCCTGGACGATATCACCGATCCTGTTCGTTTAAAGGCTCTTCAAGGCCTGGCCAGCATCGTCAAAGTAGACCTGATGCAAACAGATCGCGCCCAGGTTCCCAGTCAGGTCGCCTTTTACAAACAGACAGGTGTCAAAGTTCTGGCTGAGAAAATCGAAACCATGGAAGAGTTTGAATGGTGTGAGTCTTTGGGGTTCGACCTTTACCAAGGCTATTTTCTCTCCAAGCCGAAAGTGGTCAAAGAAAAAAAACTGACCGGAACCAAAATTGTGATCATGCAGCTCTTGGCTGCCATGCAAAAACCCGATGTCGAATTTCAACGGATTGAAACCATCATTCAACATGACGTGGCCTTGAGTTATAAACTCCTGCGTCTGATCAACTCAGCTTATTACGGCATGCGCTCTGAAATCAAATCGATTAAACAGGCCTTGACCTTGTTGGGGCTCCGCCAGATTCAGTCCTGGGTCTCTCTGCTGCTGCTTTCAGAAGCAGAAAACAAGCCTTCTGAGCTGATCAAAACCGCCATGGTACGTGGCAAAATGTGCGAACTCCTGGCTGAAACGCTTGAAGAACCCCGGCCAGAAATCCCCTTTACGATCGGGCTGTTTTCAGTGCTGGATGCCCTGATGGACATGAGTCTCGAAGATATTCTCGCCCAAGTTCCCTTGGCCCAGGATGTCAAAGACGCACTGCTCGAAAAAACAGGCCCCTATGGCCGCATCCTGGCCAGTGTTCTGGCCTATGAAAAAGCAGATTGGGCTCATGTCAGGATTCAAGGTTTGAATCCCCTGGATGTGGTGGATTGCTATATGGAAGCGATCGAATGGGCCGAAGAACTTGAGAGTTTCGTCGCGCAGCGTTAAAGCTCAAGAAACGTCTAAGAGTATCCAACGCTGCAAAGCAGTATCGTACTGTAGATTTTGCCCCAAACTGCGCAGAACAGCTAAGAGTTGGTGCTGTGTTTGGGTACGATCGGCCTGAAAAACCTGACGAAATTTTTCCAATTGCGTATCTGAATGCAAAGATTTCTGCAGAAGCTCAAGCAAAACAGGCACCGCACGCTTGTCTTTGAGAACTTTTAAAGCCTCGAGTGCCAAACCTGTTTCATAGGCATGGTCATGGGCCAAAGCCGATTTCAGTTCGATCAGAATATCTTCTAAATACCCCGAATAGCCTTGCCTTGCCATATGCATCATCGCTTTTAAACGCGAGGCAGCTGACCAATGTACCGAATAAATGCCAGCCTGCAAAAGATCAAGAAGTTCCTGTCGCTCTGCTGCCAAGCGGTTCCAATCAGTGGGCAAAACATCCAGGGCCGCACATCGAACCAGCGCAAAAGCCCCATCCGCCTGCAGACTGTCTGGAACAGAGGTTTTCAGGAGGGGTTTGAGCAAATCCCAGTTCATGGCTTCAGTTGAGGCCTGCAAAAGCTTCAGCGCCAGGGCTTTCAAACTGTGTTGTCCGGGCACAGAAAGCAAGCGCTGTAAGGCAGGCAGACTGCTTTCAAGGCTCTCAGCCTTTTCAAGTAAGAACAGAGCAGATTTCAAAGCAGCCGGAAAGCGGGAACGCTGTAAAATTTTTGCGGCCAAAGCCTGGCCGTCGACTTGTGCTAAAAGGCCCTGAATAAAAGCCAGGGCGGCGTCTGCACTGGGGGCTTGAAGCTCCAAACCAATCACGCAATCCAGCGTATCCTGCCAATGCTTTTCACGTGCCTCTCCCAAAAGCCGGGCATAGCGTTCCAAAAGTCCCAACGTCAAATCTTCTTCAATCCGCTGGGTACAGGCCAGGTTCAAGAGTTGATCCAATGGCGGGCTTTGGCGCAAAGCTTTAAAGCGTTGCTCCAACTCCTGCAAAATATGATAGCGGTTATAGGGGGGGCGCAAATAGGGATCAGCTTCCAGATGGTAAGGAGAGGTTTCTTTCTGTTTTTCCTGTTGATGCTGCTCCAAAAGATGATCCATGCGCAAATGCAGCAAAATACGTAAAATCTCAAGGATTTCGGGGCGCAGACGCTGGTTTAAAACAAAGGGCTGTAATTTTAACAATTGCTGTTCAAGCAAAAGGCGCAGAATATCCCAACGCAGCTGCTCAGGAGAGGCCAATAAAGGCGAAGGAAAAACCGCAAAGGCCTGCCAATACAATTGAAGCTCCTGCCAGAGAGGTTCTTCCAGCAGACTTACAAAAAGCATGGAAAACTCAAACAGGTTGAGTGGATGGGGCCGGACGGTATTTTTTCTGCAGGTTTTGAGCCAGCGTACGGTAGGCCAGGGAACCCGGTGAATTCATATCATAAAGAACCACGGGCCGATGCGCAGCAATCGCTTCACTCAAGCGCGGATCTCTGGGAATCACGGTTTCAAAAAGGGCCCCTTGAAAATGTGACTTGGCCTGCTCCAACAAACGGCGGGAATAGCCAATCGAAGGGTCATACATGGTCATCAGAATCCCTTCAATCTGCAGCCAACGGTTGCTGGATTTTTGCAGATCACGAATCAGGCCCAAAAGGCGGGGCATGGTTCCCAGGGCCATTTCTTCACATTGCAAGGGCACCAGAATCGAGTCGGCTGCCGAGAGCGCCATACGCGGCATGGCCGAGAGCGAGGGGGGCGCATCGATCAAAATAAAATCATACTGACCAATTGCCAGATCCACCGTATTCTTGAGCAGATCAGGATCCTCTACCGCTTGCTGCGAAATCCAGATTTCATCTTCTGTCGAAGCAATATTGGAAGGCAGCAGATGCAAATTTTTGATCGTGGTTTTGTAGATATAGGGGCTGAGATCTTCCTGTTGCAGCAGCTCGAGCGCGCCACAGCGAAACAGTTCAAGCAGTCCCCCATGTTCCAATTTCTGCGGGGGCAATCCCATACAACGGCTGGAACTGCCCTGGGGATCAAAATCAACCACCAAAACACGATTCTCTAACAGAGCCAGCCAAGCCGCCAGATTGACCACGGTCGTGGTTTTGCCCACGCCGCCCTTTTGACTGCTGATAGCGATAATACGTGTTTTCATCGTTTAAACCTGCTTTTTGGTATCGAAAGCGTCGCGCAGGCCATCGCCAAAGAAATTGAAACCAAAGACCGTCAAGACAATCGCAAAACCAGGAATCAAAAGCCAGGGGCTTTGTTGTACCGCGACAATATTCTTGGCTTCACTCAGCATCAAACCCCAGCTGGATTCAGGGTCCTGAATCCCGAGGCTCAAAAAGCTCAGGGAAGCCTCACCCAAGGTATAGGCCGGGATCGAGATCGTGGCTGAAACAATAATCCAGGAAGACATCTGGGGAATAATATGCTTGATAATAATCGGGATATCTTTCATGCCCACAGCCCGAGCCGCTTCCACATATTCCAACTGGCGCAGACTGAGCACCTGACCACGGTAGATACGTGCCTGACCCGCCCAGCCAATAAAGCTGAGAATAATAATCACCGCCAGATAACGCTGAATCGAAGTCAAACCTTTGGGCAGCGTTGCCGAAAGGGTCAGCAAAAGGTAAAGGCTGGGGAAAGAGATAATCGCTTCAACAATACGCATAATCACATTGTCGACCATGCCGCCAAAATAACCGGCAATGCCCCCCATCAGCAAACCAATCGGATACGAAATACAAATCGCCAAAATCCCAACGGTCAGAGAAATTCTACCCCCAAAGAGCAGACGCGTAAAAATATCTCGGCCTTGAATATCTGCTCCCCAAATATAGACCCGGTTGAGCTTTTCATCAGGATGCAGGGTCGCAGGCTGCCCTTCGGCATTGACCGGCGCGCCAATTCCAAAGAGGTGGAAATTCATGGGAATCAGGCCCAGAAACTTATACGACTCACCTTGGGTGAAAAATTTCACAGGATAGAGAATCGTTTTATCTACCAAAAGTTTACTGGCCGGAATTCCATTCTCACCCATCACCAATTTTTTACGCACATGGTAAATAAAAGGTCCCTTGAATTGGCCTTGGTGCGAAAGATGCACCTGAGAAGGTGGAAAATGGGAGTGATTGATCACGGAAGAGTTCATGCCATAGGGGCTGAGTAAATCCGCAAAAAGCGCAGAGGCATAGAGTATGGTTAAAATAATCAAGCCCAGAATCGCCAGACGGTGGCGTAAAAACCGGCGTAAAATTTTCTGCCGGGTCGATGTCATGGTAGGAAGGCCAGCAGTGGCGCGGGCAGCCTCCTGCGCATCAACAATCTGTGTATCCAGAGAATGGGTACTCATGTCTTCTAGGCCTCCAGTTTAATCCGCGGATCAGCAAAGGCCAGCAGCAAATCTGCCAGCAAATTGCCGAGCAAAAGCATGACAGTACTGATAATCAGCCCCGCCATAACCAAGTTCAGGTCGGTACCCAAAACCGCCTGCAACATCATATTGCCCAAGCCCGGCCACGAGAAAATAATTTCCACGAAGGCCGCGCCGCTCACCAAGCCCGCAATTTCAAAACCCAAGAGGG
This sequence comes from bacterium (Candidatus Blackallbacteria) CG13_big_fil_rev_8_21_14_2_50_49_14, assembly GCA_002783405.1. Taxonomy (NCBI): domain Bacteria; phylum Candidatus Blackallbacteria; species bacterium (Candidatus Blackallbacteria) CG13_big_fil_rev_8_21_14_2_50_49_14. The sequence goes on from PFGG01000051.1 coordinate 17,195, forward strand.
TAATAATGGGATTGATCGCATTGCGTACAGCATGCTTGTAGATTACCTTTTTCTCAGGCAAACCCTTGGCACGGGCGGTTTTAATATATTCTTCACTCAAAATATCCAGCATATTGGCGCGCATGCGGCGTTGCAAGGTTGCGATACTGATCATCGAAAGCGTCAGGGTCGGCAAAACCAAATGGTGAAGCACGTCCAGGATCTGAATCGGCAAACTTGACTGGGCCGCTTTGATCGAGCTCATCTCGCCAATCGGGAACCAACCTGTCGCTGCGGCGAAAAGCAGAAAGATAATCGCCAGGAAAAAATCAGGAAAGCCCATAAAGAAATAGGAAACAGAGGATGAAATTTGATCAATCAGAGAGTACTGACGCACGGCCAGATAAATCCCCAGGGGAACAGCGACCAGCCAGGTCACCAGCAAAGTGCCGATGCCAAGAATGACCGTATTGGCCAAACGGCTGAGAATCAGACTGGAAACAGGCGATTTATAATAATAGGATTCGCCCATATCTCCCTGAATGAATTGGAACATCCATTTGAAATAACGCACGATGAAACCGTTGGGCGTGCTGTATTCAAGTTCCACTTGTTTGCCGGCATCAGCGGCAGCAAAGGTAAACACCCCATTTTCAAAACGGTATTCGCCAGCTGCCAGAGGTTTCGATTTTTCAGAGTCCCCTAAACGCGTCAGGTTTTCACCATCTTTCATTTTAACGACAATCGAATCATCAACAATCTTGGCAGAAGCATTCACTTTGGTGACGGTATAAGAGGTACCGCTCACTTGAATGCTTTCAGCATAGGGGGTTTCATAGCCCAAACGGGATTTTTCACGCCGAATGGTTTCTGCGGTCACCGTGGGGCTCATTTTCATCTGAGCCAGGGGATCCGCGTTGGCAAAAACCTCTGCCACACGAATAATGCCAAAGCCCAGGAAAGAGATGATCAGCAACAGGGGAATCATCTGTATCAGCCGTTTAAGGATATATCTGAACATGTCTTGCCTCGTCCTTATTCCTGGATATAATGCACGTCGGTGTTCCAGTTAATCACGCTCAAAGCTGATCCACCGTGAATTGAAGGGAAAATATTGCCCAGGTTCTTACGGTAAGTCACCAGAGAAAGCTGGTTCACCGTATACAGGAAGGGCAGATTATCTGCCACGATTTCCTGCGATTTCCAATAGAGCTGTTTGCGTTTTTCAAAATCAAATTCCACAGCCGCCTTTTCATAGAGGTCCAGAACTTCTTTTTCCCAGGGCGAGAAAGAAGTGCCCTTCTTGCCTTTCCACTCGGCAGGGTGCCCCATATTAAACATATGCATACGTCCATCGAGTTTCCAGGAATTGATGCCAAAATGGGGCTCAATCGCAGAGCCGGTCAGACCGATCATCATGGCTTCCCAATCAAGGGTCTGGTCAATTTGTTGAACCATAATATTAAACTGCACGGGTTGATAATTGACCTTAATCCCCAATTTGCTCCAGTCCTTGCGCAAAATCGCGCAAGCAGCATCACGCATGGTGTTGCCGGAATTGGTCACTAGGTTAAACTCTACCCGATGCCCTTGGGGATCGATCAATTCATCGTTGCTGTTCTTCTTGAAACCCGCTTCAGCCAATTTGGCAGCAGCCTTCTTCAAATCATAATCATACTGAGGTGTATTGGGATTATAAAAAGGATTCTGCTGGCTGATATGCGAATATTGCGGCAAGGCACGCCCTTTGTAAATACTTTGGATCATGCCTTCTTTATCAATCGCGTGGGCCAGAGCCTGGCGGAAATACTTATTGCGGAACCAGGTGGATTTAATCGGATCCACAACCGGTTTGCCCTTGTCATTTTGGGCGGTGCTCATATTGAACATCACGAACAAAGTTCCGGTAGCAGGGCCCAGATTGACAATTTCAAACTTGCCCTTTTTCTGCAGGGGCTCCAATACATCATAATCCTCAGCACGCAAAGAAAGAGCATCGGTTTCCTTGGCCATATATTTAATGATTTCAGTACTTTGATCCTGTACTTCAATCGTGATGAATTTCTTCAGATAGGGAAGCGTGCCACCCTGTTTATCTTTCAGATAATAATTTTCATTGGGTTCCAGCACCAGCCATTGTCCCGGACGGTAATCGGCCAGTTTCCAGGGGCCATTGACAACAATTTCATCAATTTTGGTATTCAAGCCCCACATTTGATTGAACTTAATCCGACCATCTTTATCGGGCTTGGTGGTTCCCTCGAAAATATGTTTGGGCATAATCGGGTCGCCCAAGCCCCGCAGGAAAGGCACGGAGGGTTCTGGCGTGGTAATCGAAAGACGCAGATCATCAATTTTGACCACTTTGGGAAACTGATCGTTGATCAAGAGACCGTCGCGGTAATTATTGGGAATCATTTTATTGTCGATGACTTCGTTGAAGGTAAACACCACGTCATCTGCGGTCAGAGGTTGTCCATCCGACCATTTCAAACCTTTGCGCAGGGTAAAGGTATAGGTTTTTTTATCAGGACTGAGCGTCCAGGACTCAGCCAGAGAAGGTTCCACCTCGGTGGTGATCGCATTGGTAGCCACCAGGCCCAGGTACATTTGCCCAATCACGTCTGTGGAGGAAGTCTCAGCAGCCAAAGCCGCATTAAACGTTTTCGGCAAAGAAACACTGGAAATAATCCGCATCCCACCATGCTTCCCAATGGAGGGTTCGTATTTTTCTGGCAGCGGCAGGCTCTTGATTTGCGAACTGTCAATCTTAACGGCTGCGGAGGCATTGTCCTCCTGCAGGGTGGGGCAACCGGCAAGTAAGGGCAGCAAAGTTGCTGCAAGAGTAGCTCCAATCAGCTTGCGAAAGCGGAAAGCTGGCATCATGCGTCTGTCACCTTTCTACGGAGAAGTTTTACTTAATGAGTGGGCTTGAGAGCAAAATAGCCACTACAGCCCAGACGACTGCCAGGCCACCCGTAATTCTGTTTAAACCAGACTCGGCCCCCTTTTGGCTACCAAAAATTTGAGCGGTACCCCCCATGCTGCCAAGTCCCATGCCTTTGGCGGGATGAATCAAAACAGCAGCAATCAGGGCCAAAGAGAGAACCAACTGGATCCAGGTCAAAGCGGTTTGCACGTACGTTTCCTTTCGGGTCTTACCAAGCAATCCAGATCAGGGATTGCACAAAAAATCACTGTTCATGTATAGCATGAACCACAGTCAACGTCAATCGTAGACTGAAGCTGCGCCTACTACGCAAAGGCAATCACAATGCCCGTTTCAGAAGCTATTCAGACTTCAGGAAATGATACTGTGAATTCCAGTTGATCTGATTCAGGCCACTTCCCCCAAAAATCGTAGGATAGATATTGCCAAGGTGGTTGCGTACCGCCAAAAGCGAAAGTTCACTCACCGTATACAGAAAGGGCAAATGCTCGCGTTCAAGCTCCTGTGCCTTCCAATAAAGCTTTTTGCGCTCTTCAGGCGCCATCAGCACAGCCGCTTCAGTATAGAGCTTTTCCATTTCAGCTTCCCAAGGTTCATACTGCGTCGGGCGTTGCCCCTTCCAATGGGCCGGATGCCCCAAATTAAATAAATGCATGCGTCCATCGCGCTTCCAACGGGAACTGCTGAAATGGGGTTCAAAGGAACTGCCTGCAAAGCCCATCAAAATCACTTCCCAATCCAAGGTCTGGTGAATTTGATTGATCAAGGCATTCAAAAGCCGGGGGCGATAATTGACTTTAATTCCCAATTTTTGCCATTCACGACGCAAAAGTGCACACGTCGCATCCCGCTGGGGACTGGAGATATTCGTGCTCAATTCAAATTCAACGCGGTGCCCTTGCGCATCGAAAAGAACTCCCTGATCAGACCATTTAAAACCCGCTTCTTTGAGAAGTTGCCGGGCTTTCCCAGGATCATATCCATAGTCGGGAATATTCGGATTGAAATAGGGGTTGTGACTGTTGAGATGGGTGGTTTGAACTGCCGCACGGCCTTTATAAACACTGTCGATCAAACCCTGTTTATCCAAAGTATGCGAAAGCGCTTGGCGAAATTTAAGATTGCGGAACCAGGCTGACTTGACCGGATCCACCAGAGGCTTGCCATCTGCTTTCAAGGCCGTACTCTGGTTCAACATGACAAACAAACTGCTGGGGCTGGCCCCCAGATTGTGAATCGTAAATTTTCCCTGGGCCTGTTCTGGATTCAATAGCTCATAGTCTTCCGGGCGCAAATCATAGGTATCGGTTTCACCCTCCCGGAACTTCAAAAGCGCAGTATTGGAATCCTGCACATCGAGAAAAACCAATTGCTTGAGATAGGGCAAAGGCTGCCCCTTGGCATCGTGCTCATAATAGTGCGGGTTAGGTCTCAGCTCTACCCGTTGACCGGGTAAGTAACGCGCGAGTTGCCAGGGACCATTGACCACAATTTCAGTAGGTTTGCTCGTCAACCCCCACATATGGTTAAACACCACCTGACCCTGGGAATCAGGCTTGACAGCTGCCTGAAAAATATGGCGGGGAACCAAAGGAGCCGCCAGATTATACAAGGCAGGCGCAAAGGGTTGCTTTAAACGAATTCGGACGGTAAGCGAATCCAGTTGTTCCAGTTGCGGAAAAGCCCCCTGATAACTCCAAAAGTCGCGGTAATTATTGGGAATACCAGGATTGTTGATCACCTGCTCGTAGGTAAATAGCACATCGGCAGCCGTTAAAGGCATGCCATCCGACCATTTTAAACCCGGTCTCAGGCGAAAGGTATATTCACGGTGATCGGGGCTTTCCTGCCAAGACTCCGCCAGATCAGGCTCAATTTGACGGGTGGCTGCATTTAAGCGCGTCAAGCCCGAAAACATACGATAAATCACCGCCAGAGAAGAACTCTCCGAAGCCAGATAGGGATTAAAGGTATTGGGCAAAGCCGTATTACCAACCACCCGTATGCCGCCAGGGGAACCGATTTCGGGCACAAAAACAGGGGAGGCCGAAGCCGAAGGCTGGGGAGCAGAGGAAATTTCAGTTTCCTGCGGGGGTTCACAGGCCGTATTCACAAACAGAAAACTGAAAAGGCTGGTCACAAAAACAGCTTTTTTCAAGAAAAATTTCACGGTTTTTAAATGCATGCCTTATTATAACGCAGGCACAAAACTCTGCGTATCACTCAATTGAGACAAAACTTAGCTGGTGCTGTCGTAAGCGGGATCGGCAATAATCTGGCGCGCGTCCATGCCATCGGGAGACATGCTCCAGACATCGGTACTGCCACTGCGATCAGAAGTAAACAAAATACGACCGTTGGGCCACATCACCGGGCTGCGGTTCAGAAACATTTGGTTGGCGGTCAGCTCCCGCAGATCCGAACCATCGCGGTTCATGCGGTAAATCCCCAGATTTCCACCCTGTGAACTGCTGGCAGAGAAAATAATCCGAGGCTGTGTATAAAATCCAAAAACCGGCAGCATCATCGATCGATTGGTAAAACGGGCATCCTTATCAGGGTAAGCGGGCGAAACCAAGGCAATTTCTTTGATATTCTTAGAACTGCTGGTTAATTGCGTGGGCATGCTGCCATCGGGCCCCATTTTCCAAATCTCCCATTTCGAAGAACGCGAAGAAGTGAAATAAATATGGCCATCATCACCGACCACGGGATAGTCGTTGTAGACCGAACCAAAGGTCAAGCGTTTGAGGTCACTGCCATCGGAATTCATTGAAAAAACATGAGGTTTCACGAACCGATCCGAAACAAACACCACCCGACCATCAGGGGCAGGAAAAGGACGGTAATTATTGACACCCGGTTCGCTGGTCAGGGCTTTCAGATGACTGCCATCCCAATCCATGCTGTAGATCTGCCAGGTGCCCGTGCGACGGGAAGCAAAAACGATCCGTCCGTCAATGCCCACACGCGGTGTCGCGTCATCGGTAGCATCATGGGTAAGCTGGCGAACTGAACGCCCTTGCATATCTGAAAGATAGATATCATTGGCGCCACTGCGCGATGAAACGAAAACCAGATGGTTCATCCAGAAATCACTGCCCGCCTGCTGGCTGGCACATCCGGCCAGGGCCAGGCCGACCAGACTGATTGCAAAAAGATGTCTTACTTGCCTCATGTGTCCCTGTACTGCCTTAGAATTGCCTGTATTTTAACATATCCCATCGAGAGGGGCTGTGTTTTTTTTCACGAGTCCCTTTATAACGCCTCTTCACAGGGTTTCAGTAGCTTCCGATCTCTCTGCATCAAGGGGAAACACCCATTGATCACAGCCAGAAAGCTTCCCGCTGTGACATCATGCTTGGGAAACCGTGTATCTCTCGATATAATTTAAAACACACATTGATTCCCAATTACAACCGGAGGCCCGCATGTCTGCCCATTTAAGTGAATGGCTTAATCTGATCATCCGCTGGATGCACCTGATTGCAGGGATTTCATGGATCGGCAGTTCTTTCTTTTTTATGTGGATGGACAGCCATCTCGAAGAGCCCAAAGAACGCAATGACCGTAAAAAAGACGTCGAAGGCGAACTTTGGATGGTCCACAGCGGTGGTTTTTATCTGGTTGAGAAATACCTGATCAAGCCCGGCTGGGTGCCTGAAACGCTTCACTGGTTTAAATGGGAAGCCACCTTTACCTGGATCACAGGTTTTTTCCTGCTCGGCGTGGTTTATTATATGAGCGGCGGACTTTACCTGATCAAACCTGAATCAGGCATTTCCTCTGGCGTAGCCACCCTAATCGGCCTGGGCACCCTGACCTTTGCCTGGCTGATCTACGATTTGAGCTGGAAATATCTTTTCGCCAATCAAGCCAAAATGGGCGCAGCAATTTCGTTTGCTCTGACCATGGGTGTGGCCTGGGGCCTGAGCCAGGTTTTTAGCGGGCGGGGCATGTTCATTCATATTGGGGCCATGTTCGGCACCCTGATGGTGGCAAATGTCTGGATGCGGATTCTGCCTGCCCAGCAAAAAATGATCGATGCCACCAAGCGCGGCGAGGTGCCCGACTATACCCCCGGCAAACGCGCCAAGCAGCGCTCAGTCCACAATAACTATATGACCTTTCCTGTACTCTTTATCATGCTCAGCAACCATTTCCCCAGCACCTATGGCAATCAATACAACTGGCTGATTCTGGCGGGGATTATTGTCTGTGGGGCGGGTATCCGGCATTTTATGAATGTCAAAACCCCTTTCAGCCGGTTTGCACTGGTGGCTTCAGTGGCGGGTTTGTTTGGCCTGTTTTTCTATCCCGCCCCCCCCTCAGCTCCTGCGGCCCAGGCAGGTCCTCCTCCCGCCAAAACCGTGGCTTTTGAGCAAGTGCAAACCATTCTGCAAACGCGCTGTGTAACCTGCCATTCAGCCCACCCCACCGACGAGGTGTTTAAAACCGCTCCTCTGGGGGCCATGTTTGACAGTCCAGCCCAAATCAAAGGTTATGCCGATAAGATCAAGGCCCGCGCAGTCGATGCCGAGACCATGCCCCTGGGCAATAAAACCGGCATGACCAAAGAAGAGCGTTTGGTTTTGCGGCAGTGGATTGATCAGGGCGCGAAAGTTCCCTGATGACCTCAAAATCTAAGGTCGTACATCAATTATGTCGTTTCGGCTGAAAACACTTTATAAAATAAGTTCTCACCCATTGACAAGAAAGTCTCCACTTGCCGCGCTCAAACGGTATTTTTTATTTCATCTCAGTCAACGTCTGTTTCCTTATACCCAGGTCTATCCTTGGATCGGAGAGTTACGACTCTTTGTTCGCAAAGGTTGGGCCGGGGTAGTTGGAAATATCTATACTGGTTTATATGATTTCGAAGAGATGAGTTTTATTCTTCATTATTTAAAAAAAGACGATTTATTTGCAGATATAGGCGCAAATCATGGCGTTTATAGTTTATTAGCCGCAGGAATTTGCCAGGCTCAGGTTATTTCTATCGAACCCATTCCAGAAACATTTAAGCAACTGAATGAGCAAATACACTTGAACAAGCTCGAAAATCTGATTAAAACACATCAAGCCGGCATCAGCTCCAAACCAGGACAACTCTATTTCTCTAAACAACTGGGCACCATGAACCATGTCGTTCTGGATCCTCACTCCCCAACAGATGTTCTTGAAGTTCCTGTTTTTACTTTAGATCAATTGATAACAGGCCCAGCAAAAGTTCTCAAAATTGATACCGAAGGTTTTGAATTGCCTGCTCTACAAGGAGCACTGAATTGTTTGTCCAACCCTGCTCTCCATGCCATTATCATCGAGCTGAATGGCTCTGGAGAAAAATATGGTTACACAGATCAAACAACAGACCAACTTCTCCGCAGCCAGGGCTTTGCTCCTTATCGCTATTTACCCTTTGAACGCCAACTAGAACCGCTCAAAGACTGGCGTAAGGATCAATACAATACCCTATATATTCGTCATCCTGAAAACGTTTTGCCAGTGCTTCAACAAACACCTAAAATTCAATTATTAAATCAGGCGATTTAAACACCCCTCCTATCCCCTCAACTTCCACTTGCACGCGACTGCAACATAGTAAAACTACTGCAGAGGATGCTCCCGCGGCTGAAACTTGAGCAAAAATCCTGGCAAATCCCCTATTTTAACAAGCATTGACAGGCCTCGTAATCGGCAAAATTCCAGGTTGTGCCCCAATTTTTTCATAGCCTATATTCCCAGAAGGGGGGACTTGCTTAGCTGAATTCTTAAATGTTATTCTATATGCAACAAATTGCATAATAAAGATGAGGTAAAAGCCCATGTCACCCCTCTCCACAGAAAAATTCGATGCCCTGGTGATTGGTTCTGGCATGGGCGGTCTGGCTGCCGCCAGTTTTCTTGCCCAATTTGGCGGACAGCGCGTACTGGTATTGGAACGCCACTTCAAGGCTGGCGGCTTTACCCATACCTTTCAGCGCAAAAAATGGCATTGGGATGTCGGCTTGCACTATGTCGGCGAGATGCACGAAAAAGCTTCACTGCGCCAGATTTTTGATCTAGCAACGGGGGGAGAAGTCAAGTGGCAAAAAATGCCCGATCCACTCGAATATTTTGTTTACCCTGAGCACCGTTTTGCTTTGCCAGCCGATCCCGACGCCTATCGCAGTGCGCTTCAGGCAGCCTTTCCCCAGGAACAGAAAGCGATTGATACTTATTTCAAAGACCTGCAACGTTTAATCGGATTTTTTCAACAGTATATGGGCTGTCTGGCCTTGCCCACCCCCGTTGGCAAAGCCCTGCGCTGGCTTTCGCACAAAGAACGGGCCTTTGCCCTGCAAACAACAGGCCAGTACCTGGCTTCCCGCTTTCGGGATCCCCAGTTGCGTGGCGTGATCGCCTCACAATGGGGCGACTACGGCCTACCTCCAGGGCAGAGTGCGCTGCTCATTCATGCGCTGATTGCGCATCATTATCTGCGGGGCGGCTATTATCCTATCGGAGGTTCTGGCACCCTCGCCGCCAGTATCGAAAAACAAATCAAAGCCCAGGGCGGTGAAATTCGCGTTTGTCAGGAAGTCAGCGAAATTCTGATCGAAGGGAGCAAAGCTGTGGGCGTCAGGGTTCGCGATCTGCGCTCTCACGATCAACCTGAGTATACCCTCAAAGCGCCAAGAATAGTCTCCGATGCGGGTGTTTGGAATACCTATCTGCGCCTGATGCCCCCCGAAACCACTTCCTATGCCAGTGGCATCCGTGAATTTTTCAGTCAGACCCCTGCGGTTTCAGCCCTCACCCTTTACCTGGGCTTTGAAAGCTCCCCGCGCGATCTGGGGTATCAGGGTGAAAACTATTGGCTCTATCCCAGCTATGATCACGACCGCAATTTTGCCAGCCGCCACCAATGGTTACACTTAGAACAGGCCCAGCCCCCCATGGCCTATCTTTCGTTTCCCTCCCTGAAAGATCCCCTGGCCCAGGCCCATACCGGCGAAATTATTACCGTAAGCGAAGCCTCGGATTTTAAAAACTGGGAAAAAAGCGCCTGGAAAAAACGCGGAAAGGATTATGAGACGCTCAAGGCAGAGCTTTCAGAGCGCCTCTTGAACTATGTGGAAGGCTATTGCCCTGGCCTGAAAGCCAAGGTCGCCTTCAGTGAGCTGTCTACCCCACTCAGCAATGCCTGGTTTACCGCTCACCCCCAAGGCATGATCTATGGTGCAGCCGCCATTCCTGAACGCTTTAAAACCGAGCTGACGCCCTGGCATCAGCCCCGCACCCCCATTCCTGGCCTCTATTTAACGGGAGCCGATGCGGGAACCTTGGGCATAGGTGGAGCCTTGGCAGGAGGTCTCTTGGCTGCGACCGCGATTTTGGGCCCCAGCAAAATGGCCCCCGTGCTCAAACAAATGCGTTGAAATAAGCTCAACTCTCGCTTTTGCGCACCTAAAGCATAACGCAGCTTAAGTTTTTATGATTAGAATCGCCCCAACGGCAGCAAGCCTCACTGCGGCGTCAAGCCAGGAAGATGCTTTAAACAAGCCTGATCCTGAGATGAAGCAGTCTTCAAACGTTCCCGCAATTCCTTTTGAAAAGCTTTGGCAAACAATACAGAATCGCCAAAGGTTTCCAGGCTTTGCAATTTCAACGGACTGAGCGGGTGTTCAGGGTAAAAATCAGGCTCATAGCGCTTTTTTGAGGCATTCCAAAGATAGTCCACGCTCTCATCCCCTTCCAGACAGCGGGATTCCTGATGGCTGCTCCAGCTCAATTCCCCAAGAGCAGGCCCCGCAAAAAAACGGTAAAGATAGCGCACACGCAACCTGTCATCCGGGCCTGAGAGCCCTTGCAGATGGGTCACCAGATGTTGGTTCAGTTTCAAACCCCAGCCATAGATCCGGGCTTCCAGCGGCAGGCGCAGAACAGGGGTCAGCTGTCCATTCAAAAGCTTATACAGCTGTAAAGACTCTTTAAAAATACCCGTGCCTCGTTCTTCGAGCTGGCGCACAAAAAAAGTCGCATGGGGCTGCGTGGCCAAGATCCCCAATTCAGGCGGATAATACCAGGTCTGCACTTGCTCACGCCCAGCCAATACCCAACCTTCTGGCGTTTCCCGAAAAACTGCAAGCTCCAGATCCGATTCACGTCGCCCCAGCAATGCAACCACTTCAAGCGCAGGCGAAGCATCCAAATTGACTTCCAAAAGGCTGACAACCCCTGTACCCTCAAAGGGCTCCTGTGGTTCAAGCCTCAGAACCCGCTCATAGTCGAGGATTAGTTGTTTTTGCTTCTGGGGATCGCGCTGGCGCAGGGCCTTCATAAAAGCCTGAGAAAACTCAGCTTGAGCACCTGCCGGCTGCGCCTCAGCCTGGGCAGAAGCACCAAGACCCAGGAACAAGACACTCAAAAAAACCCACTTCACCAGATTAAAGCCCATGCAGAGCATCCCCCCAATCGGCCTTGCGAGCGGCCTTATAGGCCGGGTGGCTGCGGGCAATCCCCTGCAGTCTGGCCTCTCCTGAAGCTTTGCAAAGATGCAAATCCACAACCCCTTTGCGATAAACCGGCCGCCGGATAATCCGTGCCCCAGAAGCTTGCTCTGAAGGGGCACGGCAAAGCGCTAACCAACTGAATTTTTCATCTTCATAGGATTCAAAACCATCCTTGAGATAGCGTTGGGCCTGAGAGCGCTGAACCCTGACAGCGAAATGACACCAATCATCTTCTGAAAGCGGGCAAACCCCTTCATGGGGGCAGGGCCCTAAAATATGCCAGCCTTCTTTTAGAGCCTGTTCACGGGCAGCAAGTAAATGCCGATAGCCCGCAGGCGTGCCGGGCTCCACCAAGAGCAGCATCCAGGCCGGTTGTGCCAGCAAACGCGCGATTAAAGCAGCCTGAGCTGCAGCCGGCAATTCATTCAAAACATAGGAAAGGGTGATCATTTCAGCCGAGGGAAAAACTCGCAGGGCATTGAGATCAGCCACCTGCCAATGGGCCTGGGCCAACACAGGAAGCTTAGAAGCCCGAAACAAAGCCTGCCCCCATTGCAATTGCTCACGATCCTGTTCGACCAGTTCAATCGACTGCAATTGCGAAAAAACAGACTGCAAAGCCAAGGCCACGGTTCCCGGACCTGCCCCCAAATCCAAGAGCGAACTGGGGTTAAAGTCTGGGGCCAGCTTTTGAATTTCTCGTCCCAAAGATTCAATCACGGCGTAAATCGCAGGCAAGCGGCTGAGGCGATAGACCTGACGATCGGCCTGGGAATTTAGGCGTGTTCCCCCCTGGCCACTGCGCTCGCTATAGCTCTGACTGAGCTGATCGCGAACCGGCCGCAGGCTCTTCAAGCGCTGAGAACCGGCTTCCTGCTGAATAAACTGGGCGATATAATCGGGTAACATTTATTTCTCTTCTTTCTCTCGAACTGCGCCCGCAGGCGCTGACTTCAATTTTTGACGGGGCCAGAGCTGAACCGTCGCTCCCTTACGAGGTTGCCAGGCCAAAGAGCTGAGATAGGGAAACCCCAGATGACCGGGTTGCAGCACGAGCAGAAAATCGTCACCAGGCTGCATTCGTTTAAACAAAGCAGGCCGGTATCCTCTTAACTCCAACACCAATTTCTGACGGGTATCATGTTCCAAGTGTAACTGAAAAACGCCCATTCCCTGCCGTTCTTCTAAACGGTAACGCTGAACAGGCAAAGGCTGGGTCATCCCGCCCATCATAGCGAAATGCCAAGCCATGCTCTTCAAGCAATCGTCGGGCATGCAGCCAAGTTAGCAAAACAAAAAATGCCAAAGAGGTCAAAACAACCACTCCCAACTCACGCAAGCGTACCCCCACAATTTCAACCACGGCAAAAGAACTTGCATCCAAGCTGAAAATCAGCCAGAGCATGCTTGCAAACAGGGGAAGCGTCAAAAATCCATTGTGAAGATTTTTCCATGCCCCTGGAATAGATTCTACACCCAGAGGCTTAAAAGCCTCTCTCAAACCAGCACCTGACGAAGTGCCTGCAGACAGCGCACAACATTTTCTTCCCGGCAGCTATAGCCCATCAGACCAATGCGCCAAACTTTTCCCGCCAGGCTTCCCAACCCAGCTCCGATTTCCAAGCCAAACTCCTGGAGCAGACGCTGCCGCACAGCAGCATCCTCTACGCCCTCAGGAATCCAGACCGTATTGAGTTGGGGCAGGCGGGCCGCTTCAGGCACCACCATCTTCAAGCCCAATTCCTCTAAACCCTCACGCAAAACCCCATGCCAATGGCGATGACGTTCCCAGGCCTGTTCAAGCCCTTCTTCCTGCAGCATGCGCAAAGCCTCATGCAAGGCATACAAACTGTTGACCGGCGCAGTGTGATGATAGGCCCTTCGGGCTCCCTGGCCCCAATACCCCAGAATCAGGTTCAAATCAAGGAACCAGCTTTGCACCCGCGAGCGCCGCTGCTGAATTTTCTCCAGAGCTTGGGGGCTGAAACTGACAGGAGAGAGCCCCGGCGGAGCAGAAAGACATTTCTGCGTGCCTGAATACACGGCATCCAATCGCCAGGCCTCAACCACCAGGGGTACGCCCCCCAAAGAGGTCACCGTATCGGCCAGCACCAGACAGTCATGGGCATGCCCCAATTCAGACAGGGTTTTAGCATCTGAAAGAGCACCCGTAGAGGTTTCGGCATGCACAAAAGCCAGAAGACTGGCTTCAGGATGCGCTTTGAGGGCCATTTCGACCTTTTCAGGCGTAACAGGCTCTCCCCAGGCATCTTCAACCACCACCGCCTGGGCCCCGCAACGCTCAATATTTTCTTTCATGCGCCCGCCAAAAACCCCATTTATGCAGACAATCGCGGTATCGCCTGGCTCCAGCAGATTCACAAAACAGGTCTCCATGCCGGCCGAGCCCGGCGCAGAAACAGGAAAGGTCAGGGCATAGGAAGTTTGAAAAGCATACTGAAGCAAAGTTTTGATTTCATCCATCAGGCCAATAAAAGCAGGGTCAAGATGCCCAATCGTGGGGCGGGCCATGGCCTGAAGAATTCTTTCAGGCACATCCGAAGGACCTGGCCCCATCAAAATACGTTCAGGGGGAATAAAAGCAGAGAACATGCTTGGGATACCTCTTTTTTTGCTCATGCAGTCATCATACCTGTTTTTACAAACAGAAAAGAAGTTTTAAATTCGCCGCAAACTCTCTCTATACCCCAGAAAAAGATCTTCTTGATCTAAATCAAGAGAAGAATCAAGCCGCTGGGGTATAAATTAAGACGTTTATCCTTTACAATAAGAAAATCATCTCGGGAGTAGGGCATCAAAGTGAGCAGCTCTTTGTTAAATCCTGTGCATAATTTACAGGAACTGAAACAGGTACTTGATGAAGCAGGCTATAGCAGCCAAGAAAAGGCCTCTGCCCCAGGTCAGGCCTGTTTAGAGGTTCGGGTACCCGAAACAGATTTACATTTGGATATCCGCCCCGGAACCTCTCTGTTAGAGGATCGCTGGGAATTTTATCTGGCCTGCCCGGTCTCGATTCCTGACAGCCGTTTCGCTTCGCTGGCAGAACTGCTCTCTGATTTTAATCGCCTTCTCCCTTGGGGCAGCACGGGGCTGGCAGAAGATGATACCCCCTATTTTCACTGGTCACCCACTGCAGCCCTCAGTACCATGACAGGAATTCATTTGCTGGAATTGGTACAGATGGTGCTTTTCTTTGGCCGTCAACTGTCTCTGCAAATGCGCGATCTTCTGCGTCAACTGAGCATGGCAGAAATCACCACTCCCGCACTCAGCTAAAACCCGGAGCCGAAGCTTCAGGTTAACAAGAGTTTAATTTTTTCTTAATACTGATTTATTTCTAACAAGATCAAAATCAAGATCTTCTAAACCTTTAATTAAGAGACAATTAATCTTTGATAAAGCGAGGACTCTATGCTCGTCGATCAGGTCCGTAATATTTTCAGTTATAACCCCTATTCAGGGAATAACACAACGCAACCTGCCGCAACAGCGTCTATGCCAAACGCTGCTGTGTACGGCGCAGACACGGCATTTTTTGATACCACCCGTCCCGCCAGTGGTGATGGCGCGATCACCAAAATGCTGGTGGGTGGCTATACCGGCTTTAGCTATGCAAAAAGCGGCTCAGGCCAGCCTCTCACTCAGTTTATGCTCAGTTCAGTAGGCATTGGTGCAGCCATCAGTGGATCCGTATCCGTGGTCAAAAATCTGGCCTCGCTGACCCATGGAAAACAATCGGCCTCTTCAACGGTTGGAAATATTCTGACCGATACCCTACAAGGAGGCGTCAGCGCCATTGGCGGTGTTGCCGTAGGCGGCGGAGCCATGGCAATCTTCAAAGCCATGGGCGCAGCCCCAGGAAACCCCTTGATCATCGCAGGCGTTGTCGGTGGCGCATTGGGAGCTGTTTTAGCCAATAAAATTCTCAATACTGAAGCCATTCGACGTTCTCTGACCTAAAGCAAACATTTTATACTGACAGGACAGGCTTGAGCCTGTCCTGTTTTGCTGAGAGAGGATCGCAATGCCCCCCACGCTGAGTTTACTAATTACACATCACCGCTATCTGGAACCCGCATATCTGGAATGGCAGATTCAAAGTCTGAATGCTCAAAGCACTTCAGACTTTCAGGTGATTTATCTGCATCAGGGCCATGATAATGCCTCCTTAAAACAAGCCCTGCTGCAGGCCAGCTTCCCCTACCAAGTGCTCAGCCTGCCCTACCCCGAAATCGCGGGGGTTTGTTGTTGGGATTTGGTGAGCATTGTCGGGGAGCTGCTTATGCAATCGGCTTGGGGAGCTTACTGGACTTACCTGCATCAAGAATGTCTGCCTGCCCCTGACTTTGTAGCGGAAGTTCTACACGGTATTCAGGCCTCAGAGGCTGAATATGGCTCCCAAGCCGTTTATCGTGTGAATCAATTGCGCTGCAGGCTCCTACCTGCCGATTTAAGTGCTGGAAAGGGGCTCGATGAGCTGCCCCAAAGTCAGGCAATCAGTTGGATTGATCGCACCCCCTATCAGCGCAGGTTCCTGTTTCGCAAAGCCCCATGGAGTGAAGATGCGTTTGTACTGCCTGTGGCCTTATCTCGCCAATACCACTTGTTTTCTGCTGTCCGTTTTCCACTCTGGTTTCAGGATCTCTTCGATCTGTTTCTGCAATTGGAAGATAAAATCTGGTTCAAAGAAGTGCATTGGATTCACTTGGGTCACCCCGTGATCTACCACCTCAACCATCCCCGCCAATTTTTAGAGTATACCCAGACCTTTTTAAAAGCTGTTCGGCTGCACCCTGAACTCTTTCAGCACCTGGCACTGTTTGAATTGGCCCAAGAAGATTTCGACTACCAGGAAGGCTTTGAGCCTGATGGGGAAAGGGTTATTCCTCAGCATTTGCATCGTTTTGTACAGTATATGCGCTATGCGGATCGTGGTACGATGTCCCTCTG